>NZ_JBBJUP010000015.1:0-144576 GCF_037727765.1 Pseudonocardia spirodelae
GAAGCACACCGACAAAATCGGCGAACCACCCGGGGGTCACTGTCCGCGGGACCTGTTGACCGGGCCTCTCAGGGCCCGTTCTGTCCGGCTCTCTCGCTGACAGGAACTAAGTTACACGGCGCTTCCGGGCCCGTGAACAGGGGGGTCGGTTCACGGGATCACCGCAGGTCAAGGACCGGTTTCAGGCCGCGCGGGCCGCCGCACCGCGACGGAGACCGCGACGCTCGCGCCGGTGCTCCCGCTCGCGGACCCCGCGTGCGGGCAGCGAGAGCCGCCAGATCGACCGGGTCGCCTGCCAGAACTGCCGGGGGAAGGGCCCCGTGGTGTAGGGCAGCTCGTACTTCTCGCAGAGCGCGCGCACCTTGACCGCGATCTCGGGGTACCGGTTGGACGGCAGGTCGGGGAACAGGTGGTGCTCGATCTGGTAGCCGAGGCTGCCCGACATGACGTGCATGACCCGGTTGCCCGTGAAGTTGGCCGACCCGAGCAGCTGGCGCAGGTACCACTCCCCGCGGGTCTCGCCCTCGAGCTCCTCCTCGGTGAAGACCTCGGCGCCGTCGGGGAAGTGCCCGCAGAAGATGATCGCGTAGGACCAGATGTTGCGGATGACGTTCGCCGTCGCGTTCGCGGCCAGGGTCTGCGCGGCGGCGGGTCCGGTGAGCAGCGGGAACAGCACGAAGTCCTTGCGCATCTGGCGCAGGTGCTTGCGGCCGACGTCGAGCAGCTTGCGGCGGAACTCCTCGGGGTCCTCGAGCTGCCACTTGATCAGGCCGTCGACGTCGAGGTCGTGCAGCGACACCCCGTGCTCGAACAGCAGCATGAGCAGCACGTTCCAGAACGGCTGGCCCAGGTAGGCGGGATGCCAGGGCTGGTCGGCCCGGACGCGGAGGATCTCGTACCCGACGTCCTTGTCCTTGCCGATGACGTTCGTATAGGTGTGGTGCAGGTAGTTGTGGGAGTGCCGCCACTGCTCGGCCGGGCACACGTTGTCCCACTCCCAGGTCGACGAGTGGATCTCCGGATCGTTCATCCAGTCCCACTGGCCGTGCATGACGTTGTGCCCGATCTCCATGTTCTCGAGGATCTTGGCGACCGACAGCATCGCGGTGCCGGCCAGCCACAGCGGCGGGATCCGGCTGCCGAACAGGGTCACCCGGGCGGCGACGTTCAGCCGTCGCTGCCAGGTGATCAGGGTGCGGACGTAGTCGGCGTCGGCCTGGCCCCGTCGCTCCTCGACGTCGGCGCGGACGGCATCGAGCTCGCGCCCGATCGCCTCCACGTCGGCCTCGGTGAGGTGCGCGAACTCCTTGACGTCGGAAATGGCCACGGTTCCTCCAGCGGTCGGGACGGGGGCACTCAGATCTCGAGGACGCAGTCGCCCGCGGCGGCGGTGACGCAGGTCTGCACCTTCTCCGCGGGCGTGTCCGGGTCGCCCCGGCGCTCGGAGCCGTCGCGCAGGTCGCGCACCGTCCCCGAGCGGAGGCCGACGGTGCACGTGTGGCAGATGCCCATGCGGCAGCCGTAGGGCAGGTCCAGCCCGGCCTGCTCGCCGGCGTCGAGCAGGGTGGTGGCTCCGTCGATCTCCACGGTGGCGGCGGTGTCGCCGCCGTCGGGGCTCGACGTGCCGCGTGCCGCGGAGCCCGCGCGCAGGAACGTCACGGTGCCGCCCTCGGCCTCACCGCCGCGCAGCGACGCGGAGAAGCGCTCGACGTGCAGCCGGTCCTCGCAGCCGGCGGACTCCCACAGCTGCTCGGCCTCGTCGAGCATCGCCTCGGGGCCGCAGGCCCAGGTGCTGCGCTCGCGCCAGTCCGGGCAGTACCCGGCGAGCCCGTCGGGGGTGAGCCGCCCGTGTTCGCCGGTCAGGTGCAGCTGCACCCGCAGCGACGGGTGGCGCGCGGCCAGACCCTCGAGCTCGCCGGCGAAGATGACGTCGCCGTCGCGCGGGGCGGAGTGCACGAGCACCACGTCGGGGACGGTCCCGCGACGGTCCAGGGTGCGCAGCATGGCCATGATCGGCGTGATGCCGCTGCCCGCGGTGAGGAACAGCAGCTGCCCCGGCGGCGGGTCGGGCAGCACGAACTCGCCCCGCGGCAGGGCGAGACGGACCACCGTCCCGGGGCCGACGCCGTCGACGAGGTGGCGGGACAGGAACCCCTCCGGCATGGCCTTCACCGTGATGGAGATGTGCCGGCGGCCGCGGCGGGGCTCGGAGGTCAGCGAGTAGGACCGCCAGTGGAACCGGCCGTCCACCTCGACGCCGATGCCGACGTACTGCCCGGGCCGGTGGTCGAACGACCAGCCCAGCCCGGGCCGGATCACCAGCGTGGCGGCGTCCTCGGTCTCCCGCACCACCTTCACCACCCGGCCGCGCAGCTCGCGGGCCGACCACAGCGGGTTGAGCAGGAGCAGGTAGTCGTCGGGCAGCAGCGGCGTCGTGAGCCGGGCGGCGGCCCGGCGCGCACGGCGCAGTCCCTTCGGCAGTACGGCCTCGGTCATGACCCCACCTCGTCGTCGCGGTCGGGAATCATCGGACCCGATCTCCGCGGCGACGGCAACTTGAAGACGCGACACCGTCATCACCAGTGCGAACGCGCTGCCCTGCTGACCACCGAAAACGTTACATTGATTTTCTCGGCAACGATGTCGAGATCGCGGGTCTAGGATCGGCCGGGTGCCGGACTTCCCCATCGAGGAGCTGGCCCACCGGGCCGGGATGACCGTGCGGACGGTGCGCTCCTACATCACGCGCGGGCTGCTGCCGCCGGGTGAGCGCGCGGGACGGGCGGTGCGCTACACCGACGTCCACGTCGACCGCCTGGACCTGGTGAACGGGCTCCGGCGCCGCGGCTTCTCCCTCGGCGCGATCGAGGTGCTCGTCGCCCAGCACACGGACCGCACGGCCGAGGACGCGCTGCGTCTCTACCGCGGCATGCTCGCCCCCTGGCAGCCCGAGGAGCCCGTCGAGGTCGCCGAGGACGAGCTGCCGGACCTGCTGGGCCCGGACGCGCAGGCCCCCGGCGGGGCGGCCGACGAGCTGCTGGTGGCCCTGCGCGAGGCGGGGGTCGTCGAGACCGCCGGTCCCGGACGGGTACGCGTGCTGCGCCCCGACCTCGCCCGCGCCGCGGCCGGGGCGATCCGCCTGGGCATCCCGCCCGGCGCGCTCGTGGGTATCCGCCGGCGGCTCGACGACCACACCGGCGCCGTCGCGCAGATGTTCGTGGAGCTGTTCGCCGGCCAGGTGTGGGCGGGGTACGTGGCGGCAGGCCTGCCCGCCGACGGGGCGCCGCGCATCCAGGAGACCGTCGAGCAGCTGCAGCCGGTCGCGACGATGGCGCTGCTGTCGTCGTTCCGGTTCCGGATGCAGGCCGAGATGGACACCTTCATCGCGCGGATCTCGCGCGACCTGTCCCCCGAGGCCGGTCGCGCGATCGGCGTCCGCACCACGGACCTGGACGATGGTTGACATCGCAACCATACTTCCGCAGGTGAGCGCCACCGTGACGACCGACGTCCTCGTGATCGGCAGCGGGCCCGCGGGCTCCTCGGCCGCCCTGTTCCTCGCCGGGCTCGGGGTCGACCACCTCGTGATCACCAAGTACCGCTGGACCGCCGACACCCCGCGGGCGCACATCACCAACCAGCGCACCGTGGAGATCCTGCGTGACCAGGGCGTCGAGGACGACGTCGTCGCCGAGGGAACGCCGTCGCACCTGATGGGCGAGACCGTGTTCTGCACCGCGCTGGCGGGCGAGGAGCTGGGCCGGGTGCGGACCTGGGGCACCCACCCCGCGCGGCGGGCGGACTACACGCTGGCCAGCCCGTCGTCGCACTGCGACCTGCCCCAGGACATCCTCGAACCGATCCTGGTGGGGCGCGCCGCCGAGCGCGGCAGCCGGTTCCGCTTCGACACCGAGTACCTGGGCCACGTCCAGGACGAGGACGGCGTGACCGTCACCGCGCGGGACCGGATCACCGGCGCGGAGCTGACGATCCGTGCCCGCTACGTCATCGGTGCCGACGGCGGGCGCAGCGCCGTCGCCCGCGACGCCGGGCTGCCCTTCTCCGGGCGCGGCGAGCTCGCGGGCAGCATGAACATCGTCTTCGACGCCGACCTGACCCGGCTGGTCGAGCACCGCCCCAGCGTCCTGTACTGGGTGCTGCAGCCCGGCGCGGACGTCGGCGGCATCGGGATGGGCGTGCTGCGCATGGTGCGGCCGTGGACCCGGTGGATGGCGATCTGGGGCTACGACCTCGCCGGTCCCCCGCCGGAGCTCGACGACGCCGCCGCCACCGCGATCGTGCACGACCTGCTCGGTGACACGTCGGTGCCGGTGACGGTCCGGTCGACGTCGCTGTGGACGGTCAACGAGCTGTGGGCCACCCGCTACCGCGCCGGGCGGGTCCTCTGCGCCGGCGACGCCGTGCACCGCCACCCGCCGTCGAACGGCCTCGGGTCCAACACCTCGATCCAGGACGCGTACAACCTGTGCTGGAAGCTCGCGATGGTGCTGCGCGGGCAGGCCGGCCCCGGGCTGCTCGACAGCTACGACGCCGAGCGCGCGCCGGTCGGCGAGCAGGTCGTGCGCCGCGCGAACCGCTCGGTCGAGGAGTTCGGCCCGATCTTCGAGGCGCTGGGGCTGGCGCCCGGGACCGATCCCGCCGTCATGCGCGCGTCGATGGCCGCCCGCGGCGACGACACCCCCGCCGGCGCCGAGCGGCGGGCCGCCCTGCGCCGCGCGCTGGAGCTGAAGGACTACGAGTTCAACGCGCACGGCGTCGAGATGGGCCAGCGCTACACCGGCGCCGTCGTCGAGGACGGCACCCCCGAGCCCCCGCCGGAGCGCGACCCGGAGCTGTACTACCGGCCCACCACCCGGCCCGGGGCCCGGCTGCCGCACTGCTGGCTGGGCCGCGACGGGCACCGCGTCTCGACCCACGACGTCACCGGCAAGGGCCGCTTCGCGCTGCTCACCGGCATCGCCGGCGGCGCGTGGGCCGGCGCGGCCCGCACCGTCGCCGACGAGCTGGGGATCGAGCTGGCCGCGCACGTCGTGGGGCCGGGCCGGGAGCTGACCGACCTCTACGACGACTGGGCCCGGCTGCGCGAGGTCGGCGAGGACGGCTGCGTGCTGGTCCGCCCGGACGCGCACGTCGCCTGGCGCAGCCACGCCGCGGTCGCCGACCCGGCCGGCGCGCTGCGCGGCGTCCTGCGCGCGATCCTGGACCGGGCGGCGTGAGCGGCGTCGTCCACGAGCCCCTCCCCCGCGGGGTGCGGGCCCTGCTCGGGCGGGCCTGGGCCGGGGAACGGCCCGGGCCGGTGACCGCCGGGTGAGGGTCGTCGGCCTGCACGTCGCCCCGGAGCGGGGCGCGCCGATGCACGACGTCGACCGGGTCGAGACCGTCGCCGGGCGGGGCGTCGTCGGCGACCGGTACTTCGGCACCCGGCACCGGCACGTGTCGGTGCAGAGCCGCACCGAGCTGGACGAGGCCGCCGCGCGGCGGGGCGGCCCGGTGCCCTCCGGCGCGACCCGGCGCACCGTCACCGTCGACGCGGGGACGGTCCCGATCATCCCCGGCACCCGGCTGCGGGTGGGCGGGGCCGAGCTCGAGGTGGTGCGCAGGGCGGCGCCGTGCCGGGTGATGGAGACCGCGGTCGGCCCGGGCGCGCGCCGCGCGCTGCACGACCGGGGCGGCGCGGTGTGCCGGGTTCTCGGGTCGGGCCCCGTCGCGGTCGGCGACGCCGTCACGATCGTGGAGCCGTGACGACGCACCGCATCGCGGGCGCCCCGCCCGTCCCCCACCGGTCACCCGGGGTCACCCGTCGGTGACGCGATGTCGGCACCGGACCGTCACGCGGGGGCCGTCCGCGCGTTGGACATCCCGAGGGACCGGGACGAGCGAGGAGCGGGACACGTGCCGAAGGCGACCACGCGCAGGATCCGGATCGCGACCGGTGTCGTGACCGGGCTCGTCGTCCTGGCCGGGGTCGCGACCGCCGGCGTCGCGGCGGCCGACGCCGAGGCCGAGAACAGCCAGGTCGCCCGGGCGACGCACGCGGAGAAGCAGGTCGCCGGCACCCCGTGCTCGGTGTCGGCCCGGGCGTGCGTGGACCTGGAGTCGCAGCGGGCCTGGCTGATCACCGACGGCGAGGTCGCCACCGGTCCGGTGCCGGTCGCGTCCGGCGGCGCGGACCAGGAGACCCCGGTCGGGCACTCGTTCCGGGTGTACCGCAAGGAGGCCGACCACCGCAGCGGCGAGTTCCGCACCCCCGAGGGCGAGCCCGCACCGATGCCGTGGGCGGTGTTCTTCGCCGACGGCGGCGTCGCCTTCCACGGCGGCGACCGCGACCGCGCCTCGGCGGGCTGCGTGAAGCTCGACCCCGGACCGGCCCGTCAGTTCTTCGACGGCCTGCAGGTCGGAGACAAGGTGCAGGTGCTGAACGCCTCCACCGAGCGCGAGCAGCGCGCGGCGCTCAACGCGCGCTGAGCGGCGGGCCCACGGTCCCGGGCGCGACCGGACCGTGCGCACCGAGGTGCACGACGAACTGCTCCACCGGCCGGCGCAGCTCGCCCGGCCACGGCCACTCCGCCCCGTACGGGTCGCGCCGGACGTGCCCGGCGAGCGGCTCGCCGAACACCGCGTGCGCCCACGCCTCGGCCCACGCGACCGGCGTCGTGACCTGACGGCCGTCGCGGACCCGGAACAGCGCGGCGCGCACGTGCCACACCGTCGTCGCGGGTCCGGCCGGGCCGGCCCCCGCGGCCAGCACGAGCCGGGTGCCCGCACGCGGCCCCGGCACCCGGGCGTGCGCGTGGAACGCGGGTTCGGCGCCGCCGGGTGCGGGGTGCGGGTGCAGCACGTCGCGCAGGTGCAGCACGACGTCGGGATGGCGCTCCCGGATCCGCTCCGCGGCGGCGCGGACCCGGGCGGCGCGACGGCGGGCCGTCACGGCTGCTGGGGGCGGCCGCCGTCGTCGGGCCGGCCGGCCAGCTCGCGGTGCGCCCCACCGGTGATCCGGTCGTCGTGCTCGGCGAGCTCGCGCTCGTGCGCCTGGTCCCGGGCGCGTTCCAGCGCGGCGGTCTCCCCCGCCGGGTCCGGCGTGAGCAGCGAGCCGGGCACGGCCCGCCCGGAGTAGCCGAGCTGGTTCATCCGCTTGGGCACCGAGGCGCCCTGGTAGGCCAGCGGGACCGGGTGGCCGTGCGCGTCGACCCCGGCCAGCGGCTGGTGCACCTCGATGAACTCCCCGCCCGGGGTGCGCCGGATGACGCCGGTCTCGATGCCGTGCTCGAGCACCGCCCGGTCCGAGCGCTGCAGCCCGATGCACCAGCGGTAGGCCGCCCAGTAGGCGATCGGGGGCAGCACCAGCATGAGGATGCGACCGGCCCAGGTCGTCGCGTTCAGCGAGAAGTGGAAGAAGTAGGCGATCCAGTCGTTGAAGCTCGACAGCACGAGCACCATGTAGAACGCGATGGCCATCGCGCCGAGTGCGGTGCGGACGGGCACGTCGCGCGGGCGCTGCAGCAGGTTGTGGATCGCGTCGTCACCGGTGAAGCGCCGCTCCAGCACCGGGTAGGACGCGGCCAGCACGAACAGCACCGGGAGGAAGCCCGCGGTCGGCAGGAACACCGACGGGATCGTGTAGCGGTCGAAGAGGTAGAACTCCCACGGCGGGAAGATCCGGGCCATGCCGTCGGACCACATCATGTAGAAGTCCGGCTGGGAGCCCGCCGACACCTGTGAGGCGTCGTAGGGGCCGAGGTGCCAGATGGGGTTCATCTGGAACAGCCCCGAGACCGCCGCGAGCACCCCTGCGACGACGAAGAAGAACGCGCCGCCCTTCGCCGCGAACTGCGGCATGATCCGCACACCGACCACGTTGTTCTCGGTCCGCCCGGGCCCGGGGAACTGCGTGTGCTTCTGGTACCAGACCAGGCCGAGGTGCGCGGCGATCAGCGCCAGGATGATCCCGGGAAGGATCAGCACGTGGATGATGTAGAGCCGCGGGATGATCTCGGTCCCGGGGAACTCGCCACCGAACAGCGCCCAGTGCACCCAGGTACCCATGATCGGCACCGACATCGTGATGCCGGACGCGATGCGCAGCCCCACCCCGGAGAGCAGGTCGTCGGGCAGCGAGTAGCCGGTGAAGCCCTCGAACGTGCCGAGCAGGATCAGCACGATCCCGATCGTCCAGTTCGCCTCGCGCGGCTTGCGGAACGCTCCGGTGAAGAACACCCGGAACATGTGGACGATCATCGCCGCGACGAACAGCAGCGCCGCCCAGTGGTGCAGCTGGCGCATGAACAGCCCGCCGCGGACCTCGAACGAGATCTCCAGCGCCGACTCGTACGCGCGCGACATCGGCACCCCCCGCAGGGGGTCGTACGGGCCGTTGTAGACGGTCTCGGCCATCGACGGATCGAAGAACAACGCCAGATAGGTGCCCGACAGCAGCAGGATGATGAAGCTGTAGAGCGCGATCTCCCCCAGCATGAACGACCAGTGAGTCGGGAAGACCTTGTTGAACTGCGTCCGCAGCCCGCTCGCCGGGTGGTACCGCTGGTCGGCCTGGTCCAGCGCCGCTGCCGCCCGGCCGGGCCCGCGTGGGGTGGTGCTCGTCGCCGGACTCATCGCCGCTCCCTCGCTCGCCCGTCGTGTTCCTTCCAGCATGAAACCCCGCGGCGGAACGGCAAGTCGATCTTGTGGTCAGGCCCCGGCGGTGGACGCGGGCCGCGGGAACGTCGTGTGCCCGACGGTGGCGGCCTCGCCGACCTCCTCGAGGACCCGGGCCACGTCGACCGGGCCGAAGGACCCGCAGAGCTCGATCAGCCGGACGCCCTCGTCCTCGACGAGCGCGCGGGCGACCAGCGGCGCGTCGAGGACGTCGGGGACCGCGACGAGCAGGGTGCGCCTGCCCTCGCGGTCGAGCTCGGTGCGGTCGAGCGCGGGGTCGGTGCCCGGGTGCAGGAACACGTGTGCGCGGATCTCGGTCATCGGTCGGTCCTCTCCCGGCCGCGGCCTCGCTGTTCGAGCCGCTCGGCGCCGGAACGAGGGTAGGTCGATCTTCGCCCGGTCCGCGCGCCGGACCGGGCCGGGTCAACGCGCCCGGGACGCGAGGCGGCGGGCGTTGGACCGCACCCGGGTCCGGACGGGCTCCAGCGCGCGGGCGACCGTCGCCGGCCCCGGCGGGGAGGTGAGCAGCACCGTCACGGACCGGGAGAACCCGTCCACCTTCTCCGCCCCCATCCGGTGGAACTCCCGCAGGTCGGCCGCCCGTGGCGGCAGGCCGGCGGTGACCATCCGGGCGGTCCGGCGCGCGATCACCAGCGGCGCGAGCGCGGCGATCTCCACGACGGAGCGCACGACACGCGCGGACGCGGACACGGAGCGGGGCACGCCCGGACCGTAACCGGTCACCGAGGGCCCGGGACCGGTCACCGCCGGTTTCCGGGCGACACCCTGTCCCCCGTTAACGATGGAGCGGCCGAGCGCGACAGGCAACCGACCGCGAGCCCGGGGAGGAACCACACGCATGGCCGTCGAGACGTTCTGGGACGGGCTGGAACGGCGGATCGCCGCCGGCGAGACGCTGCACACCGAGCACGCCGGCGCCGCACCGGACGGTGTCACGCCCGAGGCGCTGCGCCGTGTCCTGGACCTCGAGGCGCACCACCTGCACCGGCCCGGGCCGGGCGCGGTGGCCCAGCAGCTGCTGGCGGGCGCCGTCGTCGCGGGTGAGGCCGCGCTGGCCGGCGCCGCGCGGGCCCGGCTGACCGCGCAGGGCGTCCCGGCGCTGGCCACCCGCTGGCGGACCCGGCCGCCGTCACCCGCGCTGTCGCGGGTGCTGGACGGCCACGGCGACGCGGTCGTCGCGCTCGCCGCCGGCCCGGACGGGCTGCTGCTGTCCCTCGACGCCTCCGGTGAGTCCGGTGCCTGGGACACCACCGGCGGGCAGGCCCTCCCCGACCCGCTCGCGGGACCGGGCGGCCCGCGCCCGGCCGCGGCCGCGCCCCCGGCCCGGGTGCTCGCGCTGTCGGCCGACGGCGGCCTGCTCGCCGTCGCCGGCGACGGGCCGCTCGTGCGGGTGCTCGCCACCGACGGAGCCGCACGCGGCGCCGAGGTCACCGCGCTGGCCGGCGCGTCCGCCCCGGTCACCGCGCTGGCGGTGACCGCCGGGCGTCCCACCCGGGTCCTGGCCGGCGGCGCCGACGGCGTGGTGCGGGTGTGGGACGCGACCACCGGCTCGGTGCCGGTGGCCGCGCACGGCCACCGGGGCGCGGTGACCGCGCTGGCGGAGACCGGGTGGCGCACCGTCGTCTCCGGCGGGGCGGACGGCACGCTGCGGACCTGGGACCCGGTGACCGGCGCCGCGCTCGGGCTGCTGGAGGGCGGGCCCCCGGTCGTCGCCGTCGCCGAGGCCGCGCCCGGACGGCTCGTCGCCGCCACCGCCGACGGCGCGCTGCACGTGTTCGCGCTGGACGCCGGCGTGCCGCACGACCCCGTCCGGCTCGAGGTCCCCGGCGACGGCGTGCCGGTCACCGCGGCCGCGGCGGCGGGGGCCGGGCGGGTCGTCGTCGGGCGCGCCGACGGGTCGGTGCAGCTCGTCCCGGTCGCCGGGGCCGGCGACGTCCGCACGCTGACCGGGCACGGTGCGCCGGTGCGCGCGGTGGCCGCGGACCCGGCCGGAGCCGTGCTCGCCTCCGGCGACGACCACGGCCGCGTGCTGCTGTGGGACCCGCGACGCGAGAGCGGGCCCGCCGTCGCACCGCCGGCCGGCGCCGTCGGCGCGGTGGCGGCGACGGCGGGGCTGGTCGTCGCGGCGGGCCGGCGCGGCGGGCTGACCGCGCACGACCCGCTGACCGGGGCACGCCGCTGGGGCGTCGGCGCGGGGTCGGGACCGGTGTGGTTCGACCCGTCCGGGACACGGCTGTTCGCCGTGTCCGGGTCCGCGACGGTCGAGGAGCGCTACGCCACGACCGGCGTGCGGGCCGGTGCGGTGTCGCTGCCCGGGCGGGTGCTCGCCGGGCGGGGCGCGCTGGTCGTCGCCGCCGAGCCGGACGGGACCGTCGCGGTGCGCGACGCCCGAACCGGGCGGGCCTACCGCAGCATCCGGCTGCCCGCGCCGCCGCGGCACGCGGCGCCCACCCCGGGCGGGGCGACGGTGGTGCTCGCCGCCGACGGCGCGCTGACCTGCTGGCGCCCGGCGAGCGGGGAGACCACCACGGTCGGCCTGCCCGCGGGCCTGGTCACCGCGGTCGCCGTCGACGACGACGGCTGCCACGCCCTGGCCTGCGACGCCGACGGCCGGGTGCACGTCTGGGCACTCGGCGCGGCCGCGGTGAGCACGGTGCGCGCGGACGCGGTGCACCTCACCGGGGCCGTCGGCGCGGGCCGCTGCCGGGCGGTGACCACCGGCTCGGACGGCGTCGCCGTCCTGTGGGACCTCGCCGGTGCGACGGCGGCCGGGCGGGCCCCGCTCGACGCCCCGCTGACGGCCGTCGCGGCGGGGGGCGGCGCCGTCGTCGTCGGGGACGGGGCGGGCGAGCTGCACTGCCTCGACGTGCTCGCCGGGGCCGCGACCGAGCTCCCCACCGGCACGATCCCGGAGCAGGGCGCACCGGCGGCGGTCCCCGCACCGCGTACGGGGACCGCCGACCGGGAGGCCGCGGCTCAGCTCAGCGAGTAGCCCGCGAACTTCTCGCGCAGCGTCTTCTTGGAGAACTTCCCGACGCTGGTCTTGGGCACCTCGTCGATGAACTCGACGGCGTCGGGGAGCCACCACTTGGCGACCCGGTCGGTGAGGAAGGCGATCAGCTCGTCGGCGGTGAGGGTCTCGCCGTCCTTCACCACGACGCAGGCCAGCGGGCGCTCCACCCAGCGCTCGTGCGCGACCGCGATCACCGCGGCCTCGGCCACGCTCGGGTGGGCCATGATCTCGTTCTCCAGCTCGACCGAGCTGATCCACTCGCCACCGGACTTGACCAGGTCCTTGGTCCGGTCGACGAGCTTGACGTAGCCGTAGCGGTCGACGACGGCGACGTCGCCGGTGCGCAGCCAGCCGTCGGCGGTGAACTGGGCGCCGCCGCCCTCCCCGCCGTAGTACTCGGCGGCGATCCACGGGCCCGCGACCTGCACCTCGCCGGAGGTGACGCCGTCCCACGGCTGCTCCTCGCCGGTCTCGGGGTCGGCGATGCGCAGGTCGACCAGCGGGACGGTGGGGCCCTGCAGGGCGCGCACGGAGGCCTTCTCGTCGTCGGACAGGTCGTCGTGCTGGGTGCGCAGCACGCCCAGGGTCGCGACCGGGGAGGTCTCGGTCATCCCCCAGCCCTGCAGCACCGGCAGCCCGATCGCCGCCCGGAACCCCTCCGACATCGACTTCGGCACCGCCGAGCCGCCGCAGAGCAGGACCCGCAGCGAGGAGCAGTCGTAGTCGCCGAGCCGGGGCAGCAGGCCCATCCAGATCGTCGGGACGCCGGCCGCGACGGTCACCCGCCGGTCCTGGATCAGGGTCAGGACCGCGTCGGGCGTCATCCCGGGGCCGGGCAGCACCAGCGAGGTCCCGGCCAGCAGGCAGCCGTAGGGCAGGCCCCAGGCGTTCGCGTGGAACATCGGCACGACCGGCAGGACGACGTCGCGCTCGCGCAGGCCGACGCCGTCGGCGAACAGCGTCGCCAGCGAGTGCAGCACCGTCGAGCGGTGGGAGTAGACGACGCCCTTGGGGTTGCCGGTGGTGCCGGAGGTGTAGCACATGGCCGCGGCGCTGTTCTCGTCCTCGACGACGAACCGGCCGGCGTAGGGCTCGGCGGCGGCGAGCAGCTCCTCGTAGTCGAGCACGCGCGGGTCGTCCGGGATCTCGGTCGGGGCGCCGTCGTCGATCACCACGACGTGGCGGACCGACGGGATCCGGTCGACGTGCGGCCAGAACAGCCCGAGCAGGGAGCGCTCGACGAACACCACCTCGTCGTGGGCGTGGTCGGCCACGTAGACGAGCTGGTCGGGGAACAGGCGCAGGTTCAGCGTGTGCAGCACCCGGCCAGTGCAGGGCACGGCGAGGTAGAGCTCGAGGTGGCGGTCGGTGTTCCAGCAGAACGTGCCGACCCGCCCGTCGGCGGAGACGCCCAGGGTGTCGAGCACGGTCGCGAGCCGGCGGGTGCGGACGGCCCACTCGGCGACCGTCGTCGTGCGCACCGTCCCGGCCGGGGTGGCGGTGGCGATCTCCTTGTGCCCGAAGTACTGCTCCGCACGGTGGAAGACGTGCGGCAGCGTCAGCGGACGGTCCTGCATCAGACCGAGCATCGTTGCTCCTGGTGGCGTTCCGGAAAGGTCGGCACAGCCTACCGTAACTCGCGTTATGTAACGACGAAATCGGTCAGTCCGTCCGGCGGATCAGCAGGACGCACACGGCCCAACCGGACACCCGCCGTCAACACCGGTGACACGCTGTCCTACCGTCTTCTCCGGCGTCCCCGAGCCCTGCGGCCGGCGGCGCGAGCACGCAGGGTCAAGCAACCGGCCCGGCATCCCCGGGCTGGTCCCGGGGAACCGTTTCCGCAGACATCATCTGCCGGACACGCCGGGCCTCCGGTGCCGCTCGCGCGGCACCCGTCGAACCGTCGCTCCGGCGCGGCGGAGGTCGACATGCTTTCCGGGTCCTCGGACGCGCAGGTGCTGCGCGCCTGCTGCGACGATCCCGCGTTCCGTGCCACCCGCTGTCCGTACCTGGTCCTCGACGGGGAGCTCACGGTGGTGGGCGCGAACGCCGCCTTCCGGGCGGCGACGCTGCGCGAGCCCGGCGAGCTGACCGGACGTCCGCTGCCCGAGGTGTTCCCGGACGCCCCCGGCACCGACAGCGCCGACCTGACCGCGTCGCTGTCGCGGGTGCTGCGGCTGGGCCACCGCGACCACCTGCCGGTGCGCCGCCACGACGTGCCGGCCCCCGCCGGTGCGCCCGGTTTCGTCGAGCGGGTGTGGGTGACGGTGAACTCGCCGCTGGTGTCCCCGGACGGCCGCGTGATCGGGGTGCTGCACCACGCCGAGGACGTCACCGGCCTGCTCTCCCCCGGCCCGGACGGCGCCGACCTGCCCGCGGCCGCGCTGGCCCGCGCGCTGGAGCGGGAGAACTCCCACCTGCGGGCCCGCTTCGCCCGCCACGCCAGCATCGAGCAGGCCAAGGGCGCGCTCATGGCCCAGCGCGGGTGCTCGGCCGACGAGGCGTTCGCGCTGCTGCGCCGGTTGTCGCACGAGACGAACGTGAAGCTGCACGTCGTCGCGGAGGCGTTGCTCGCCGACACCGTCGGGGGGTGAGGGCCGCCGCGGGTCAGGACGTCCGGGCGGCCAGCTCGCTCCAGCCGGGCGCCCGGGTCCGCGCCCGCGCCCGCGCGTCGGCGTGTACGCCGGCCGCGAGCGCGCCGGACCGGACCAGGGCCGGGACGTTCACGTGCCGGGCGGCGCGGGCCGCCGCCACCGGGACGGCCGGGCCCCCCGACAGGCCGGCCGCCGCAGCCCGCCCGCAGCTCGCCGCGGCGACCGCACCGTGCGCGACGAGCAGCAGCTCCTCGCGCTGCGCCCGCCCGGCCGGGGTGAGTTCGGCACCGCCGGTCGCGGCCGCCGCCCGGGCGTGCACGTGGGTGCGGACGACCGTCTCCACCGCGAGCACGACGAGGGCCGGGGTCAGCGCACCGGAGCGCAGGTTCAGCCCGCCGCCGCGGGAGTCACCGCGGTAGGCGGTCTGGGCGAACGTCCGCACCGCCCGGTCGGGGGCCTGGGCGAGCCAGGTCATGCCGGGCAGCGGCAGACCCATCGGCGTCACGACGTCGGCGGCCAGGTGCGCGGCCCAGTCCCCGAGCGCGGCGGCGAACGAGGCCGAGGGGGTGTAGGCACCCGGTGGGGTCACGACGCGGCGACGGACGCCGTGCTCCCACCGGTACCCGGTGAACTCGCCGCGCAGCAGCTGCCGCAGCGCCGCGAGCGGCCGGGCGAGGTCGTGACCGGCCGAGCGGATCCGGTGGTCGGGTCCGCCGAACCCGGTCCCGGTGTGGTCGATCGGCAGGCCGCGGCCGCGCCGCTCCCAGCCCCGCACGGTGCGGGTGTGCCGGAGCCGGCCCAGGCCGCTGCGCACGGCGTCGTCGAGCCGGGTGTCCAGCACGGTCGCCGCCACCCCGAGAGCGACGGCCAGACCCACCACGGCCAGGTCGTCGGCCCCCCAGCTGATCCGCCGGTGGGCCGCCCAGGTGTCGAGCGCGGCCCGCTGCTCCGAGGTCAGTGCGGCGAGCAGGTCGACCTCGGTCCAGCCCTGCTCGGCACGGGCCCGGTCGCCGTCGCGGAGCAGGTCGTCGAAGCCGGCCGCCGGCGCCGGGCGGGATGTCGGCGGGCCCGGGTCCCGCTCGGCCAGCAGCGCCTCCGTGGCCGCCTCGAGCCGGCCGAGCAGACGGCTCTGGGTGTCGAGGGCGCGCAGCACGTCCCGACCGGTCATGCCGCGTTGTCGGTGCGGTCGGTGCGGTCGGTGCCGTCGGTGCCGTCGGTGCCGTCGGTCCCGTCGGTCCCGTCGGTCCCGTCGCGCAGCGGGGCCGCCCCGAGCTGCGGGACACCGTCCGCGAGCCGCTCGACCACGGTCTCGATCACGTCCCGCAGCCGCCGACAGCGCTCCTGCTCCCGCAGCAGCTCGGCGCGCAGCTCGCTGCTGCGCTCGCGCTCCTGCGCCAGCCGCTCGGCGAGCTCCTCCAGCCGCGCGCCGACCGCGGCCAGCCGCTCCTGCAGCGCCAGCACGACCCGGCGGGCCGCCTCGTCGTCGCCCTCCTCGGCCCGCAGGACCAGCTCGGTCACGACGCCGAGCCGGATCAGCCCGGCCTCGAGCTCGCCGTCGCTCCAGCCGCCGAGCCGCGACCCGGCCGCACCGGCGCCGAACCCGAGCAGCGCGCCGAGCGAGTTCAGCAGCATCATCCCGCCGGCCATCCCGGCCCCACCGGAGGCGAGCGAGCCGCCGCCGAGCGCCGCCAGCCCGGCCGACGTCGCGGCCGCGCCGGACAGCCCGGAGCCTGCGACGACCAGCCCGGCGACCACCGGCGCCGCGAGACCCGCCGCGACGACCCCGGCCCCGAGCCCGGCGGCGGCCCCGACGACCACCCGGCGCTTGCGGACCGACCGCAGCCGCAGCCGTCGCACGGTCGCGGTGATCTCCCGCTCGATCCGGACCAGGTCCGACGGCCTGGTCTCCGGCAGCGCGGCGGCCGCCTCGGTCGCGACGGCGCGGACCGGGCGGCTGCGCGGACCGGCGGCGTCCCGCCCGGACAGGCACAGGTCGATCAGCACCAGCATCGCGCGCGACCGCCCGGCGACGTCGGCGCTCAGCTCCGGGGCCAGCCACTCGGCGATCGCGGGGCGCATCTCGGGGTCGGTGTCGAGCAGCTCGGCCCGGGCCGCGGCGGCCCGCCCGACACCGTCGCCTGCGGCCTCGGCCAGGGCGCGGACCAGCTCGGCGACCGCCCCGGCGAGGCGCGCGCCCGCCGGGTCCGGGCCGAGGTCGGCGGTCCGGCGCAGCAGCACGACCCGCCACGCGGCGAGCGCGGCGCGCTCCGGGGCGCGCAGCTGCATCTCGACGGCGACGGTGGGGTCCGGGACGGTCCGGGTGCTCACGGCTGCTCCTCACGGCGTTCTCGGCGGTCGGTTCCTCCCGACCACCGCCACCGGGGGCGCCGTCGTTACCCGCGGTCCCCAGAGTTGATGACTGCTCCGTCCGGAGCAGCGCTGCGACCGGGTCACGGGTACGGCACGATGAGTGACGACGACGTCGATCAACGGAGGCGACATGACGGACCCCCGAGCGACCGTGCCCGGCCGCGTCGGCGGCACGCTCACCGGCCGTTACCTGCTGGTGCTGAGCGACGACCTGACCGGTGACGACGACGCGGCCCGGTCGGCGGTCGCGGAGATCACCGGGCTCGCCGAGGTGACGAGCAGCCGCGACGCGGGCCCGGGCGTGCGCCCGACGCTGTTCGCGCGGCTCGGGGTCGCGGTCGCCGAGCTCGCACCGGAACGGCTGCGGGCGGTCCGGGACGACCGGCGGTTCGTCGCCGTCGAGCCGGAGCGGGTGCTGCGCGCGCTGGGTACGTCGCCGGGCGGGCTGTCCGCGGACTACCTGCGCGGCTTCGCCGACGCCGCCGGCGTCCTCGCCGAGAAGGCCGCGGGCGCCGCGGCCGCCGACACCCCCGCCCCGGCGCAGTTCGCCGACGACGACCGGACCACCTGGGGGCTCAAGGCCACCGGCGCGGACGCCGCCGCCGAGACCGGCGCGGGGATCACCGTCGCCGTCCTCGACACCGGCCTCGACCTCACCCACCCCGACTTCGGCGGCCGGGAGATCGAGTCCCGCTCGTTCGTCGACGGCCAGGAGGTGCAGGACGTCCAGGGCCACGGCACGCACTGCATCGGCACCTCGTGCGGCCCGTCGGCCCCCGGGTCCGGGCGCCGCTACGGGATCGCGCACGAGGCCCGCATCATGGTCGGCAAGGTGCTGGGCGACGACGGCTCCGGCACCGACGCCGGGATCCTCGAGGGCATCGAGTGGGCGATCGCCGGCGGGGCGCACGTCGTGTCGATGTCGCTGGGCGCGGACCTGAACGAGGTCTCCGCGGCGTACGAGAACGCCGGGCGCCGGGCGCTCGACGCGGGCACGCTGATCGTCGCCGCGGCCGGGAACAACGCGCAGCGCTCCGCGGGCGACGTCGGGTTCGTCGGCGTCCCGGCCAACAGCCCGTCGATCATGGCGGTGGCCGCGGTCGACGCCGCGCTGGCGATCGCGGACTTCTCCGCGGCGAGCTCCGCGGTCGAGGGCGGCCAGGTCGACATCGCCGGTCCGGGCGTGGACGTCTACTCGTCGTGGCCGATGCCCCAGCGCACCAACACGATCTCCGGCACGTCGATGGCCACACCGCACGTGTCCGGGATCGCCGCGCTGTGGTCGCAGCGCACCGGGGCCCGCGGGCGGGACCTGTGGACCCGGCTCACCCAGTCCGCGCAGCGGCTGACGCTGCCCTCGGGCGACGTCGGCGCGGGCCTCGTCCGGGCGCCGGGGCGGTGACGGCGCGATGACCACCACCGGGCGGCTGCTGGTGTCGGTCGCCGACGGGCACACCGCCGACGACGTGGCGCGGGCCTGCGCGGCGGCCGGGCTGGCCGTGGAGAAGGTGCTGTCGGGGATCGGCGTCGTCGTGGGGACGTGCGCCGACCCCGAGGCGCTGCGCGGGGTGACCGGGGTGGCCGCGGTCGAGCCGGACCGCGAGGTGCGGCTCGACCGCGACGCCTGACCGGCTCAGACGACGGCGGGGAACGCCGGGCGGCCCGCCGCGCGGGCGGCGAGCCGCTCGGCGGCCAGCTCGTGGGCGACGGCGACGGTGTCGGTGCCGCGGCGGGCGGCGGCGTCGAGGACGGCGACGGCGGTCGTGCCGATCGCCTCGATCTTGGCCTCGATGCCGTCGTCGCAGCCGTGCACCTCGGCCTCGCACGCGATGACGCCACCGGCGTTGGCGACGAAGTCGGGCACGTGCGCGACGCCGCGGGCGTGCAGGGCGGCCGCGACGGCGTCGCCGGACAGGGGGTTGTTCGCGCCCGGGACCAGCGCGCGGGCGCGCAGCCCGTCGACCACGGCGGGGGTCAGCACGCCGCCGGCGGCGCACGGGCAGAGCACGTCGACGTCGGCGGTGAGGATCTCCCCGACGCCGACCGGGACCGCACCGGCGACGTCGCGGGCCTCGCGGACCCGGGCGTCGTCGACGTCGGCGACGAGCACGGTGGCGCCCGCGTCGCGCAGCAGGCCGACCAGCGAGCGCCCGACCTTCCCGAGCCCCTGCACGGCGACCCGGCGCCCCTCGAGCCCGGTGCCGCTCCACTCCAGCGTCGCGACGACGGCGCGCAGCACCCCGCGCGCGGTGAACGGCGACGGGTCGCGGCGGCTCGACACGACCGGGACGTGCTTGGCCAGGACGTCCATGTCGGCGGCGTCGGTGCCCATGTCGGCGCCCGGGACGTAGCGCCCGCCCAGCGACGCGACGTGGCGGGCGTGCACCGGCAGGAAGCGGTCCTTGTTCGCCCGGGTCGGCTCGGCGTCGATGACGCTCTTGCCGCCGCCGAGGTCGAGCCCGGCCAGCGCGGACTTGACCGTCATCGCGCGGGCCAGCGCCATCGCGTCGCGGACGGCGTCGGCGTGGCTCGGGTAGCGGCGCATCCGGACGCCGCCGAGGGCCGGGCCCATCGTGGTGTCGTGGACGGCGACCGCGGAACGGATGCCCGACTCCGGGTCCCGGACGAGGGTCAGCTGCTCGAAGTCGTCGGCGTCGAGGGCGTCGAGGATGCTCATGGGATCTCCGCGGTGAGACGGTCGTGTCGGGTCGCGACAAGCCCACCGCGCCGGCCCCGAGGAACGCAACGTCGCGCCGCGTTCCGGGGCTGCAGACGCAACAGAGAGCACGCCTTCGTCGATCTGCCGGTCGTTCGTTGCGCAGGACGGCCGCAACGCGCAGGCCTGCACCGGGAAACGGGTCGACGGCCGGGTCCGCCGTCGGTTACGGTGTCGCCCGTTCGTCGGCCGCACCCGGTAACACTCCGGCCGCGATCAGCGACGAACCGCCCGGACCGTCCCCGGGAGCCGCCCACCGGCGCCCCGGCCACGACCGGTGCCACGAACGCCGTACCGGCACCGCGCGACCGCGCGGCGCGGCAGCACGCCGCGGGCCGGACACCTTCTCGAACGGAACGACACGACTGTGCAGGCCTCTGTCCACCCTCCCTCCGACCCCACCGTCCGCGGGGCCGTCGAGCGGCTCACCGCCGAGTTCGCCGGCCGGTTCCCGCACGACCTCGTCGACCACGTCGTGCGCGGGTCGCGCCGCGACCTCGACGCCGTCCCGGCCGCCGCGCTGCCCGAGATGGTCGAGCGCCTCGCGCGCCAGCGCCTGATCGACGATCTCTGAGCCCGCCGGGCAGGATGGGCGCATGTCGCGTCCGCTGTCCGGTCTGCAGGTCGTCGAGTGCGCGAGCTTCGTCGCCGGTCCGACGGGCGGCATGACGCTCGCCCAGCTCGGCGCCGCGGTGATCCGCATCGACCCGCTGGGCGGCGGGCCCGACCACGGCCGCTGGCCCGCCGCCGGGCACGGCACCGGCGACTCCTACTACTGGGCCTCGCTGAACAAGGGCAAGCGGTCGGTCACCGTCGACCTGCGCTCCGACGAGGGCCGCGAGCTCGTCCTGGCCCTGGCGACGGCGCCGGGACCGGACCGCGGCGTGCTGATCGACAACGTCGTCGGGCGGCGCTGGATGGCCAACGACGTGCTCGTCGCGCGCCGCCCCGACCTCGTGCACGTCCGCGTGCAGGGCTACCCGGACGGCCGCCCGGCCGTCGACTACACCGTGAACGCCGAGGTCGGGATCCCGCAGATCACCGGCAGCGAGGAGGGCGCGGCCCCGGTCAACCACGTACTGCCCGCGTGGGACCTGGTGACCGGCATGTCGGTGTCCACCGCCGTGCTGGCCGGGGTGTACCAGCGGGCCCGCACCGGCGCCGGGGTGTACTCCGAGATCGCGCTGTCCGACGTGGCGCTGGCCGGCGTCGCGAACCTGGGCTGGCTGTCGGAGGCCCACGAGCGCGGCCACGACCGGCCCCGGCACGGCAACCACGTCTACGGCAGCTTCGGCGTCGACTTCGCCTGCTCCGACGGCGACCGGGTGATGGTCGTCGCGCTGACCCCGGCGCAGTGGACGGCGCTGGTGTCGGTGACCGGCACCGGCGAGGTGTTCGCCGCGCTGGAGCCCGCGCTGGACGCCGACCTGACCGCGGAGACCGAGCGGTACCGGCTGCGCGAGACGATCGCCGCGGTGCTGCGGCCGTGGTTCGCCGCCCGGGACTCGGCGACGGTCGAGGCCGAGCTGAACCGGGCCCGCGTGCTGTGGGGCCGCTACCAGGGCATGGCCCACGTCGCCGCCGAGCACCACGCGGGCGGGCACCCGCTGCTCGCCGATCTGGCCCTGCCCGGCGGCGGCAGCGGGATCACCGCGCGCTCGCCGATCCGCTGGGACACCGAGCACGGCGACGCCGGCGACGCCCCCGCACTGGGCCGGGAGACCGACGAGGTGCTCGCCGAGGTCCTCGGGCTCGACGCGCGCACCATCGGCGGGCTGCACGACCGGGGCGTCGTCGGGTAGAGAGTCCCCCGTGACGGACGGACAGCTGACCGAGGCGCGGTGGACCCATCTCGCGCTGCCCACCGGCGACCTCGACGCCGCGATCGCGTTCTACACGACGATGACGCCGCTGACCCTCGTCGAGCGCTTCGCCGACGACGCCGGGCGCAGCGCCTGGCTGTCCAACGCCGGCCAGGTGCAGACGCCGATGGTGCTCGTCCTGGTGTCCTTCGACGCGGAGGCCGGTGGGGAGCTGGGGCTGCTGCGGCCGTTCGCGCACCTGGGGATCGAGGTGCCGTCCCGGGCGGACGTCGACGCCGCCGCGGAGCGCGGGCGGGCCGCCGGGTGCCTGCACTGGGAGCCGCGGCAGATGCCGGGGCCGGTGGGCTACATCTGCGCGCTGACCGACCCGGACGGCAACGTCGTGGAGTTCTCCCACGGGCAGAAGGTGTTCAGCTCCGTGCGGGAGAAGTGGGGAGTGTAGGCGCGCCGTCGCGCGCACCCGCCGCCCGGCGGGTGCGCGCGCGGCACCGTGCGGGTCAGGACGTCGGCGCGGACAGGTCGTAGACGGTCTGCCCGCCGACCGTCGTCGCCGTGTAGTGCTCGGCGACCCAGGCCGCGATCCCGCTGCTCGTGGAGTCCGCGTCGCCGCCGGGGCCGCCGCCCTGGCTCGCCGCGACGTAGTAGGCGATCCGGCCCTGGGCCACGTCGGCCTGGAACTCGGCCAGGGTCACGGCCGAGTCGCTGCCGGACCAGCCGCCGGTCGACATCACCGCCGTCCCGGAGGCCAGCTCCAGCGACGCGGCCGTCTGCGAGGTGGACACCGCGGCCGACCAGGTCGTACCGGTCGAGGACAGCAGGGCGGTCAGCTCGGCCGAGGCCGCCCCACCGCCGGCGCCACCGCCGGGGGTGCCGCCGTCCGCGGCGGTGCCGCCCGGCGCCGTGCCGTCCTGCGGAGCGGTGCCGCCCGCGGCCGAGCCGTCCGGGCGGGCGCCCGACGGCGGCGCGCCGCCCGGGCCCCCGGCCCCGCCCGGCCCGCTGTCACCCGAGGAGGTCCCGAAGGAGCTCGACACCGTCCCCACCGACGGGATGCTGCCGCTGTGTGCGGCCGACGCCGTCGCCACCGCGTACACACCGGTCCCCAGCAGCCCGGTCAGCAGCACAGCGACCAGACCGGCGCGCAGCACCGCCCGCCCCCGCCCCGGGACGAGCACCAGCCCGGCCGCGAGGAGCGCGAGCGCCCCGACCGGCCACGCGAGCCACGTGAAGGACTCCGAGCTCGCCAGCAGCAGCGCGAACGACCAGCCGCCGGTCAGCAGCACCGTCACGGCGAGCACGGCGCGCGCCCACCCCGCGGCCCGCTCCCGCCACAGCAGCACGCCCCCGACGGCGACGACACCGGCGACACCCGGCGCCAGCGCCACCGTGTAGTACGGGTGCATCGTGCCGCTCATCATCGAGAACACCGCGGCGGTGACCAGCGTCCAGCCGCCCCAGAGCAGCAGCGCGGCCCGGCTCCGGTCGGTGCGGGGCGCCCGCCGGGTGATCCACAGCCCGGCCAGCAGGAGGACCAGCGCGGCCGGCAGCAGCCAGGAGATCTCGTAGGCGAGCTCACCGGTGAACAGCCGCAGCGGCCCGGCGGACCCGCCGAAGCCGGTGTTGCCGCCCCCGCCGCCACCGCCGTCGTTGCCGGAGCCGCCCAGCAGCCGTCCGATGCCGTTGTAGCCCAGTGCCAGCTCGAGCAGCGAGTCGGTCGTCGACCCGCCGATGTAGGGGCGCTGCGAGGCCGGCCACAGCTCCACCAGCGCGATGAACCAGCCCGCGGACACGACCATCGCGACGACCGCGCCGAGCAGCTGCACGATCCGGGTCCGCAGCCGCGGCGCGCCCGCGACCAGGTACACCAGCCCGAGCGCCGGCACGACCAGCAGCGCCTGCCCCATCTTGGTCAGGAAGGCGAACCCGATCGCGGACCCGGCCGCGACCAGCCACCAGGTGCCCGTCCGGACCCGGGCCGCGTCGACGGCCCGCGAGGTCGCCCAGGCCGCGACGACCAGCAGCAGCGTCAGCAGCGCGTCGGGGTTGTCGAAGCGGAACATCAGCACCGCCGACGGTGTCAGCGCCAGCGCCGCGCCCGCGAGCAGCGCCGCACCCGGCCCGGACCAGCGCCGCACCGTCGCGTGCAGCAGCGCCACCGCGCCGACCCCCATCAGGGCCTGCGGGACCAGCACGCTCCACGCCGAGAACCCGAACAGCCGCGCGGAGGCGACCATCACCCACAGCGAGGCCGGCGGCTTGTCGACGGTGATCGCGTTGCCGGAGTCCAGCGACCCGAACAGCCACGCCTTCCACGACTGCGTCCCCGCCTGCACGGCGGCGGCGTAGAACTCGTTGGCCCAGCCGGACGCCGACAGGTCCCACAGGTAGAGCAGCGCCGTGCCGGCGAGCAGCGCGAGCAGCCCGGGGCGGGCCCAGCGCGGGTCGGCGGGGCGCCCGCGCAGGAACGCCGCGACGCGGCCGGGCGGTGATCCGGGCGGACCTGCGGCGGGCCGGCGGGCGGGACGCCCGTCCGGCGCACCGGCCCCGGACGGGCCGGGCGGGTCGGCCGGGGCGGCGCGGTGCCGTCCCGGGGCCGGGCGGGCCGGCGTCGTGGTCGTCACGGGTGCTCCCTGCGGGTCGCGGATCGGTGCCGGGACCCACCCTCGGCGCGGGCGCTGTCGCGTCCCTGTCCGGTTCCTGTGGGCGCTCTGTGAGCGATGAGTTCCGGGTGCGACACCGGTCACCACCCTCATGAGCACCGAGCAGAGCACCGCCCTTCCGCCCGTCGTCGACCCCGCGACCTGGGAGACCGAGCTCGCCGCACTGCGCGTGCGGGAGAAGGCCGCCACCCGCGAGCTCGACGCCATCGCCGCCGCCCGCCGCCGGCTGCCGATGGTCGAGATGCCCGACTACGTCCTGGAGGGGCCCGACGGCCCCGTCCGCCTCGCCGAGATCTTCGGCGAGCACCCGCAGCTGATCGTCTACAGCCACATGTGGCACGACGGCGCCGAGTGGCAGTGCGGCGGCTGCACCGGCTTCACCTCGCAGTTCACCCGCCTGGCCGGCCTGGAGAAGTTCGACGCCCGGTTCGTCATCGTCACCCAGGGTCCGATCGAGGAGGCACTGGCCTACCGGGACCGGGTCGGCAACACGATGAGCTGGTACTCCACCGCGCACAGCAGCTTCGGCAGCGACGTCGACGCCCCGCCCGGGGGCGGGTTCGCGGTCAACGTCTTCCTGCGCGACGGCGACCGCGTGTTCCGCACCTGGCACACCGACGGTCGCGGCACCGAGCAGCTGTCGTACCTGTTCCCGCTGGTCGACCTGCTGCCCTACGGCCGCCAGGAGGTCTGGCAGGACTCCCCGCAGGGCTGGCCGCAGGGCCCGACCTACAGCCGGTGGGCGGGCCCGCAGGAGATCGCCGCCGCCTACGGGCGGCCCTGAGCCCGCACCCCGGCCAGCACCGTGTCGACGACGGCGACCGCGTACGCGTGCGGGTCGTCGCCCGCGGCGAGGTGCGCGGGAGTGGTCGCGACGTGGTTGCGCACCGCCCCCGCCACGAGGTCGGCGACCAGCGCGACGGAGGTGCCCGCGGGAAGCTCTGCGCGGTCGATGCCGCGCCGCACCATCGCCCGCGCCCCGCGGACGTGCTCGGGGTAGGCGTCCTCGGTCAGCGCGGAGCGGATCTCGGGCACGCGGTGGGCGTCGACGAGCAGGCGCTCGACGAGGCGGCCGTCGTCGCTCGCGGCGAACGCCGCCCACTGCTCGGCGAAGGTCACCAGGTCCTCGCGCAGCGACCCGGTGTCGATGTCGGCGACGAACCGCGCCCGGTCCCGGACGGCGGCGACGAGCAGCGCCGCCCGGGTCGGCCAGCGCAGGTACAGCGACCCCTTCCCGATCGCCGAGCGCCGCGCGACCTCCTCCAGCGACAGCCCGGTCCAGCCGCGCTCGCCGTAGACCTCGCGGGCCGCGGCAAGAGCGCGCCGGTCGACGTCCGGGTCGCGGGGACGTCCGCTGCGGCGTGGCGCCGGCGCGGGTGGATGTGACGTGGACACGGCGGGGATCCTGCCAGGGACCCTTTCTGGACGGTTCCCGTCCGTAATAGGATCGGCGCCGTGATCAGGACAGCGCTGACCGGCCTGCTGGGCGTCGAGCACCCGATCGTCGGGTTCAACCGGTCCCCCGCGGTGGTGGTCGAGGTGAGCCGCGCGGGCGGGTTCGGGGTGCTGGCGGCGGTCTCCTACACCGCCGCCGAGCTCGACGCGCAGCTGCACTGGATCTCCGAGCAGCTCGACGGACGTCCCTACGGTGTCGACCTGCTGGTGCCGGAACGGACCGCCGACGTCGACGCCGACCGGGAGGATCTCGTCGCCGCGCTGCGCGCGCAGCTCCCGCCCGGCCACCTCGCCTTCGTCGACGACCTGCTCGAGCGCTACGGCATCCCGAAGGTCCCGGCCGACCCCGGCCGCGACGCGATCGCCGCCGGGATGAGCCGCCGCGGCGCCGACGCGCAGCTCGACGTCGTCTTCGCCCACCGGCCCGCGCTCGTCGCGAACGCGCTCGGCACCGCACCGCCGCACCTCGTGGAGCGCGCGCACGCGGCCGGGACGGCCGTCGCCGCGCTGGTCGGGACCCGCCGGCACGCCGAACGCCAGCTCGCGGCCGGCGTCGACGTGCTCGTCGCGCAGGGCACCGAGGCCGGCGGGCACACCGGCACGATCGCGACGACCGTGCTCACCCCGGAGATCGTCGGCGTCGCCGGGGACCGGCCGGTGCTCGCCGCGGGCGGCATCGCCTCCGGCGACCAGATGGCCGCGGCGCTCGCGCTCGGCGCCGCCGGCGTGTGGTGCGGCTCGGTGTGGCTGTCCAGCGTCGAGGACGTCGCCCCGGAGTCGGTGAAGCGCAAGTTCCTGGCGGCCGGCAGCGGGGACACCGTCCGCTCCCCCGCCCGCACCGGCAAGCCCGCCCGCCAGCTGCGCAGCGCCTACCACGACGCCTGGGACGCACCCGGCGCCCCGGCCCCGCTGCCGATGCCGCTGCAGCCGCTGCTGACCCTGCAGGCCTGGTCGAGCATCGACGCCGCCGCCGACGCCGGGAACCCCGGCGCGCAGGAGCTGCAGTCGTTCTTCGTCGGGCAGGTCGTGGGCGCGTTCACCGAGCTGCGCGGCGCCGGCGAGATCACCCGGACGATGGCGCGCGACTGCGAGGCCCGGATCGCCGCGCTGTCCGGGCTGGTCCGGGACGGGGCCGCACGATGAGCCTCGACCCGCGCACCCCGGTCGTCGTCGGGGTCGGGGAGGCCTCGGAGCGGATCGGCGCTCCCGGCTACGCGGCGCTGTCCCCGGTCGGGCTCGGTGCCGCCGCGGCCGCCGCCGCCCTCGCCGACACCGGGGCGGACCCGGCCGCGGTGGCCGCGGCCCTGACCGTCGTCGCCGGGGTGCGGCAGTTCGAGATGTCGGTGCCCGGCGCGGTCGCGCCGCTGGGCCGGGCCGACAACTTCCCGCGCGCGGTCGCCCGCCGCATCGGTGCCGACCCGCCGCGGGCGGTGCTCGACGTCGTCGGCGGGCAGTCCCCGCAGCGGCTGGTCACCGAGTTCGCCGGCGCGATCGCCCGCGGCGGGGCCGGCGCGGTGCTGCTGGTGGGCGCCGAGGCGATCTCCACCGTGCGCGACCTGCTCGGCAGGCCCGAGGGCGACCGGCCGGACTTCACCGAGACCGTCGGCGGCACGCTGGAGGACCGCGGCCGGGGCGACGCGCTGCGCAGCCCGGTCGCCGAGGCGCACGGCGTGCTGTCGCCGGCCGCGTACTACGCGCTGTGCGAGAACGCCCGCCGCGCGCGGCTCGGGCTGGGCCGCGCGCAGTACGCACGCGGCATGGGCGAGCTGTTCGCCCCCTTCACCCGGGTCGCCGCCGGGCACCCGCACGCCGCCGCACCGCGGGTGCGCACGGCCGCCGAGCTGGTCACCGCCGGGGACCGCAACCGGATGATCGCCGACCCGTACCCGCGGTTCCTCGTGTCGCGCGACCAGGTCAACCAGGGTGCCGCCGTCGTGCTGACCTCCGTCGGCACCGCGCAGGACCTGGGCATCGACCCGCAGCGGTGGGTGTTCCTGCACGGCCACGCCGACCTCACCGAGCAGCCCCTGCTCGACCGCCCCGACCTGGGCGCCTCCCCCGCCGCCGAGGCCGCCGTCCGGCACGCGCTCGACCTCGCCGGGACCACCGTGGACGAGCTCGCCACGATCGACCTGTACTCGTGCTTCCCGGTCGCGGTGACCGCGGTCGCCGACCCGCTCGGCCTGGCCGCCGACGACCCGCGCGGGCTCACCGTCACCGGCGGGCTGCCGTTCTTCGGCGGCCCCGGCAACGACTACGCGATGCACGCGGTCGCCGGGACCGTGCGGCGGCTGCGTGCCGCGCCGGGCGCCTACGGGCTCCTCGGCGCGAACGGCGGGTTCCTGTCCAAGTACTCCGCCGGGGTGTACTCGACCCGCCCGGCGCCCTGGCGCGACGACGACGCCCCCGCGCTGCAGGCCCGGCTCGACGCCGCACCCGCCGTCCCGGCCGCCACCGCCGGCGCCGAGGGCGCGGCGACGGTCGAGACCTGGACGGTGCGCCACGACCGCGGGGGTCGCCGGCACGCGGTCGTCGTCGCCCGGCTCGACGACGGCGGCGCGCGGTGCGTCGCCTGCGGCACCGGCGAGGAGCTGCTGGAGCTGCTCGACGGCGAGCCCGCCGGTGCGGCGGTCCGGGTGCGGCCCGACGGCGACCTGACGACCGTCACACCGCGCTGACCCGGGGCGCCCCGGCACCCGGCCGGTCCGGGGTCACCCGGGGACGGCGGCCGCGCCGGTCGTGACCTGGGACAGGGCCGTCCCGAGGATCTCCACACCACGGCCGATCTCCGCGGCGGACGCGGTCAGCGGCGGCGCGATCCGGAACGTCCCGCCCATGCCGGGCAGCTGCACGATGTTCATGTGCAGGCCCAGCTCCGCGCAGCGGGCCGTGACCGCGGCGCCGAGCGCGTCGCCGTCGCGGGCGTCCAGCTCCAGCCCGACGAGCAGGCCGCGCCCGCGGACGTCGCCGATCGCGGGGTGCTCGGCGGCCAGCGCGCGCAGGCCGCCCTGCAGCAGCTCGCCCAGCTCCCGGGCCGCGACGTCGAGCCGGTCCCGTTCGAGCACGTCGAGCACGGTGGTGCCGACCGCGGCCGGGAGCGGGTCGTTGACGTGGGTGGTGAAGAACAGGAACCCGCGCTCGTGGGCGGTCTCCTCGATCTCGGCGGTGGTGAGCACCGCGGCCAGCGGCAGCCCCGCGCCGAGCGTCTTGGACAGCGTGAGGATGTCGGGGACGACGCCGTCGCGCTGGAAGGCGTACCAGTCGCCGGTGCGGCACAGCCCGGTCTGGGCCTCGTCGAGGATCAGCAGCATCCCGCGCTCGTGGCACTTGTCGCGCAGGGCGGCGAGGTAGCCCGGCGGCAGGTCCACGACCCCGCCGGAGGACAGCACCGGCTCGACGATGCAGGCCGCGAGGCTGCCGACGGACTGCGCGTCGACCAGCGCGAACCCGAGGTCGAGCTGGCGGCGCCAGTCCAGCTCCCCGGCCGCGTCGAGCAGGTCGGGGCGGTAGCGGTCGGGCACCGGCAGCGCGAAGTTCCCCGGCGCGGCGGGCCCGTACCCGTGGCGCCCGGCGACGTAGGTGGCGTTCGCGGCGGCCTGGGTCATGCCGTGCCAGGAGCGGACGAGGGACACGATCTCGTGCCGCCCGGTGACGAGCTTGGCCATCCGGATCGCGGCCTCGTTGGACTCGGCGCCGGTGGTGAGCAGCATCGCCCGGTCCAGCCCGGTGCTCGCGCACAGCCGCTCGCACAGCTCGACCACGGGGCGCGACAGCATCCCGCTGTAGAGGTGGTCGAGCCGCCCGACCTGCTCGCGGACGGTCGCGACGATCTCCGGGTGGGAGTGGCCGAGGATGGCGCTCATCTGCCCGGAGGTGAAGTCGAGCAGCTCACGGCCGCTCTCGGTGGTGATCGTGGTGCCGCGCGCGTGCGCGATCACCTCGGGGCTGAAGCCGCCGCGGCCGGAGTAGCGGATGAGGTGCTCGGTCATCCCCGGGAGTCTGGCAGCCGCGGCGGCGTCGCGATACGGACTCCGTGCCGCGCGGCGTGCGCGGCCACGGCGTCGGGCGACGGCGGGCCGTCCTGGCCGAGCGCGCCCATGCCGCGCAGGAACGACACCTGGCCCGCCCCGGTGACCAGCACGAGGAGCCGGGCCGCGGTGTCGGCGCGGTAGCGGTGCAGCACCCCGGCCGGGACGTGCGCGGCCTGGCCCGCGCGCAGCCGGTGCGTCGTCCCGTCCACCTCGACGTCGAGCTCGCCGTCGGCCAGGTAGAACACCTTGTCCGCGGACAGGGTGTGCGGCGGCGACGCCGCGCCCGGCCCGAGGGTGAGCTCCAGTGCCTCCCAGGCGCCGCCGGTGTCGGCGCCGGTGGCGAGCGGGAGGGCGCGGGTGTGCGGCATGGCGAAGCCGCCGGCGTCGTCAGTGCTGATGATCCGGGCGTCCATGGTGGGCCTCCGTGGCGTCGTCTCTGGTACGGACGACGGTAGGAACCGGCGGGGCCCGGTCCCATCCCTGCTTCCAGGGGGGTAGCCGTGCCGGTGGAGCCGCCCGACCACGTCGCGGTACGCCGTCGTGCCGCGGCGGCGCTGGCCCGCACGGTGCCCGCCGACCTCGCGGTGTGGGCGGTGCTGGACCCGGCGACGCTGCTGTGGTCGGACTGCGTGCTCGTCGGCGGGGAGCGCGACGTCGCGCTGGAGAACGCGGTGTTCGACAACGAGTACCGGGTGCCCGACGTGCTGAAGCTGACCGACGTCGCCGCGACCGGCCGGGCCGCCGGGCTGCGCTCGGCGACGGCCGGCGACCCGGCGTCGAGCGCGCGCTACCGCGAGGTGCTGGCCCCGCGCGGGTTCACCGACGAGCTGCGCGTCCCGCTGCACGACGGCCGCACGACCTGGGGTGCGGCCGTGCTGCTGCGGGCCGGCGGTGTCTTCACCGGCGACGACCTCGCGGCCGCGTCGGCGGTCGCCCGGCCGGTCGGTGAGGCGCTGCGCGACGCGCTCGTGCGGACCGGGCGCGACCTGGTCGGCGGGGCCCCGGCCGGCACCGTCCTGACCACCGTCGACGGCCGGGTCCTCGACCTGTCCGACGACGCCCGCGCCCTGCTCGGCCCGGCCGCGGTCCCGCAGGTGGTGCAGGCGGTCGCGGCCCGGCACGCGGCGGGCGGCCCGGCGGAGGGGACCCTGCCGCTGACCGACGGGCGCTGGCTGTCGCTGCGGGCGTCACCGCTGGGCGGGGCGCTCGCCGTCGTCGTCGAGGAGGTGCGTCCGCACCAGGTCGCGGACCTGGTGGTGCGCAGCAGGGGACTGACCCCGCGCGAGCGGGAGGTGCTCGCGGCGCTGGCCCGGGGCGCGTCGAACCGGCGGATCGCCCGCGAGTGCGGGATGAGCGAGTACACGGTGCTCGACCACGTGAAGAAGCTGTTCGCGAAGTTCGGGGTGTCCGGGCGGGGCGAGCTGACCGCGGCGCTGTTCTTCGACCACTACGCCGGGTCGCACCCGGGCGGCTGAGCGCCGGGGCGCAGCCAGGTCCGCTCGCGCGCCCGGACCAGCCGGGTGACGGTGTCGTTGACCGGGGTCGGGACGCCGAGCCGGGCGCCCTCGCGGGCCACGGCGCCGTTGATGGCGTCGATCTCGCAGCGGTGCCGGGCCAGCGCGTCGAGCAGCATCGACGGCCGCGCGTGCGGGATCGCGCCACCGAGGCGGCGGACGTGCTCGACCGGGTCGCCGACGTCCAGCGTCACCCCGCTCGCCGTCGCGACGGCGACGGCCTCCTCGGCGCAGGCGCGGGCCACGGCCCAGGCGTCGGGGTCCTCGAGCACTCCGCCGATGGTGAGCCCGGTCAGGCAGGTCGGGCCGGAGAACGCCGCGTTCATCACCAGCTTCTCCCACACCATCCGGCCCAGGTCGGTGTAGAGCGCCACCGAGAACCCCGACGAGCGCCAGATCCCGGCCGAGGCCTCCAGCTGCGCCGCGGGCAGGCCGTCCCAGGGGCCGAAGCGCACCATCTCCATGCCGTTGTGGTGGGCCACGCCGGGCTCGGGCAGCGACGCGCCGAACCCGCCGACGACGCCGACCGCGATCCGCCCGGGGTCCAGCTCGGCGGCCGCGACCTCCGGCGAGCCCAGCCCGTTCTGGATGGTCTGCACCACGGTGTCCGGCCCGACCAGGTGCGCGCAGGACCGTGCGGCGACGGCGACGTCGTAGGCCTTGGTCGCGACGACCACCAGGTCCGCGGGCCGGTCGAGGACGACGTCGGCGGCGTCGCGGACCGCGCCGGCGGGGACGACGGTGCGGTCGCCGCTGTGCCCGGTCACCCGCAGCCCGCGCGCCGCGATCGCCTCGACGTGCGGGCCGCGGCGGCACACGACGTGCACCGCGTGCCCCGCGTCGGTCATCAGCCCGGCGTAGACCGAGCCCATCGCGCCGCATCCGACGATCACCACCACCGCCACGGCACCAGCATCACCGATCGCCGGGATCCGTGCGACCGGCGGACAGCACGACCAGGCACAGCGCCGCGTCGCGGGGCCGGGCCAGGTCCAGCCCGGTGAGCGCGCGGAAGCGGCGCATCCGGTTCAGGACGGTGTTGCGGTGGCAGTACAGCGCCGACGCGACCCGGGTGACGCTGCCGTGCTCCAGCCAGGCCCGCGCGGTCGTGCGCAGGACCGCGGCCTCCTCCGGCGGGGCCGCGGCCAGGCCGGCCAGCACCCGGGCGGGCAGGCCGCCGTGCTCGTCGAGGGCGGCGCGGGCGACGCGCGGCCACATGTCGTGCGGGTCGTGCGGGCCCTGGGCGTCGCCGGGCAGCAGGTGGGCCATGGCCACGGCGGCCGACGCCGCGGCCGGGACCGCGGCGAGCCCCGCGACCGCCGGGACGAGCACGCACGCGACGCCGTCGGTGAGCCGGGCCAGCACCCGGCCGTCGTCGGGGGCGGCGGGGCGGAACACCACGACGCCCAGCTCCACGTCGCGCAGGAACAGGCCGGTCGGGCCGCCGTCGAGGCGGGCCGCGCGCCCGCGCAGGGTGGCGGCGGCGTCGCCGAGCCCGGCGCAGACGTCGAAGGTGTCCCCGGCGGCGACGCGCAGCCCGGCGGCCACCCGCGCGAGGACCTCCGGTGGGCGCGGGCCCGCGGCGAAGAGCACGTCGAGCAGCTGGCGGCGCTCGTCGCGGTGCTGCTCGGCCAGCAGCGCCCGCTCGGACAGGAACGCGACGTGCACCCGGCGGACGTAGGCGTCCACGACCGCCCACAGCCGGTCGGCGCGCCGGGCCGCGACCTCGACCGCCCCGGGCTCGCCGGCCGCCTCGGCCAGCAGCGCCGACCACACGACGGGGAAGTCGAGCCGCACGGCCCGCACGAGGTTGTCCGGGTCGACGCCCTGGCGGGCCCGCCGCCGCCCGAGCCGCTCGGCCTGGCCGGCGGGGTCGTCGGGACGGCCCGGGTCGGCGAGCCGGTCCAGCAGCAGGGCCAGCGCCTCCTGCGCGGTCTCGCGCAGGTCCGGGCCGGTGACCGGCTCGACGCGGTAGTGCCCGCCGTCGTCGAGCAGCCGCAGGAAGTGCTCGGCGAGGTCCGGTACCCGGCCCCGGACGCGCGCCACCAGCCGCAGCCAGACGGCCTCGTCCGCGACGTCGGTCGCGGGTCCGGTGACGGGCGGCGCGGGGTCCACGGGGCGAGCCTGCCAGCCCCGCTCACCCCACGGGCACGCCGTCGACGAGCCGGTCGAGCACCTCGGTGAGCAGGTCCACCCCGGCGGCGGCGTCGGCGTCGTGGGTGAGCTCGCCCTCGTTGTGGGTGACCCCGCCGACGCTGGGCACGAACAGCAGCACGGTGGGGACGACGCCGTTCATCGGGATCGCGTCGTGCCCGGCCAGGGTCATCATCCGGCGGTGGGTCAGCCCCAGCCGGTCCGCGCACCCGGCGGCCAGGTCCACCCCGGCGGCGGGCAGCGGCCGCACACCCCAGTGGTGGGTGCGGACGACCCGGATGCCGACCCGGGCCGCGTCCTCGATGCCGGGCACGCGCTCGGCCAGCAGCGCCGACGCCCGCTCCAGCACGGCCTCGTCGGGCGAGCGCAGGTCCAGGTGCAGGCGCACCTCGCGGGCGACCGTGACGGGGCTGTTCGGCTCCACCGTCAGCTGCGAGACCGAGGTGTGCAGCGGCGCCTGCGCGGTGGAGAGCCGGTCGGACAGCTCGCGGGCCAGCACGGTCAGGTGTGCGGCGCCCAGCAGCGCGTCGCGGCGCTCGTGCATCCGGGTGGCCCCGGTGTGGGACTGCTCCCCCTCGACGGTGACGGCGAACTTGTGCGCCGCCCACGTCGCCTCGACCAGGCCGATCGTCGTCCCGGTCTCCTCCAGGACCCGGCCCTGCTCGACGTGGATCTCGGCGTAGGCGGCGACGTCGGATACGGCAGGCGCGCCGGTGCCCGGGCCGCCGAGCCGGTGCTGGGCGGCCAGCAGGTCCCCGGCGCGCGCCCCGGCGAGGTCGCGGGCGTCCAGGGCGGTCGCGGCGTCGAGCAGCCCGGCGTGCACCGAGCTGCCCATCAGGCTCGGGGTGAACCGCGACCCCTCCTCGTTGAACCAGCTCACGACGGCGATGTTGTGCCGCGGCGGCGGGCCGCCCGCACGGCGCCGCGCCACCCGCAGCGCGGCGTGCCCGGCGGCGAGCACGCCGTAGGCGCCGTCCCAGCGCCCGCCGCAGGGCTGGCTGTCCAGGTGCGACCCGAGCAGCACGTACGGCGCCCCGGGCGTCGTCTCCAGCAGCCCGAACTGGTTCCCGGCGCCGTCGTGGACGACGCGGAAGCCGTACGCGGCCAGCCGTCCGGCCCACCACTCGTGGGCGGCGGCGTCGGCGTCGGAGGCCGCCTCGCGGTGCACCCCGCCGCGGGCGGTGGCACCGATCGCGGACAGGGCGGTGAAGTCCTCGGCGAAGCTCGTCACCACCCCAGCCCAGCACGGACGGCGGCGCCGCGGCAGCCCCCGGACGCCGCGTGTTCCGGACCCCGATGTGTGCATCTGCACAACGATCGCGGCGCAACGCGCGACGTCCGGCTGTTCACAGACGGACGTGGGTTGCGGATGCTGTGCGGAACTCCTGTCCCCCGCCCGCGCAGCGAGAGGCCGCCCATGACCGACCGCCCCGCCACGCCCACCGTGACCGACGCGGACGCCCGCCGGGTCGCCTTCGGCGCGTTCGTCGGCACCGCGCTCGAGTGGTACGACTTCTTCCTCTACGGCACCGCGGCGTCGCTGGTGTTCAACCGGCTCTTCTTCGCCACCGACGACCCGGTCGTCGCGACGCTGGCCGCGTTCGCGTCGTTCGCGGTCGGGTTCGCCGCGCGCCCGGTCGGGGCGGTGATCTTCGGTCACCTCGGCGACCGGATCGGCCGGCGTCGCTGCCTGATCGTCACGGTGACGATGATCGGGATCGTCACCGGGCTGATCGGCCTGCTGCCCACCTACCTGTCGATCGGGCTGGCGGCCCCGCTGCTGCTGACCTTGTTCCGGCTGCTGCAGGGCGTCGCGGTCGGCGGCGAGTGGGGCGGCGCGGTCACCCTCGCCGTCGAGCACGCGCCGCCGGAGCGCCGTGGCCGCTACGCGGCGATGCCGCAGGTCGGCGCCCCCGTCGGCACCCTGCTGTCCTCCGGCGCGTTCCTCGCGGTGGCGACGCTCCCGCCGGAGAGCTTCGACTCCTGGGGCTGGCGGCTGCCGTTCCTCGCGGCGTTCCCGCTGCTGGGGATCGCGCTGTGGCTGCGGCGCCGGGTCGAGGAGTCGCCGCTGTTCGCGACGATGCTCGAGACCGACGAGCGCGCGTCGTCGCCGGTGCGCGAGGTCGTGACGCGGGCCTGGCCGCAGCTGGCGGTCGGCGCCGGGTCGGCGTTCCTGGGGGTCGGCGGCTTCTACCTGATCACCACGTTCGCGATCAGCTACGGCACCGCGACGCTCGGCCTGCCCCGCTCGCTGATGCTGGGCGCGACGCTGGTCGCCGCCGTCGTCGAGATCGGGGTCGTCGTGCTCGGCGGCCGTCTCGCGGAGCGCCACGGCGCGTGGCGGGTCACCGTCGCCGGCGGCATCGCGTCGGCGGTCGCGGCGTTCCCGGCGTTCTGGCTGCTCGACTCGCGCTCGCCGGTGCTGGTCGTGCTCGGCGTCACGGTGGCGACCGCGCTGCTGTCGGTCCCCTACGCCGTCTCCGGGGCGCTGCTCACCGAGCTGTTCCCGGCGCACCTGCGCTACTCGGGGGTCGCGCTGTCGTCGAACCTGGCCGGTGTGGTGTCCGGGTTCGTGCCCCTGGCCGCGACGGCGCTGCTGGCCGCCGGCGGCGGCTCCTCGGCCATGCCCGCCCTGCTGCTCGTCGGGATCTCGCTGGTCACCGCCGGTGCCGGGGCGCTCGCGCCACGCCTGTTCGCCGAGCGGGACCGGGTGGTCGCCGCGGACCGCTGAGCCGCCCCGTGCCGCACGCCCGCCCCGGATGCGGCACGGTGGGCACAGGGCGGGAAACGGACGAGGGGGACGTCGTGACCTGGAGCACCCGTGAGGTGGCCGAGCTGGCCGGCACCAGCCTGCGGGCGGTGCGGCACTACCACGAGATCGGGCTGCTGCCCGAGCCGGAGCGCCGCGCCAACGGCTACAAGCAGTACGGCGTCGAGCACCTGGTGCGGCTGCTGCGCATCAAGCGGCTCGTCGACCTGGGGTTCTCGCTGACCACCGTGGCCGGGACGCTCGACGACGACGTCCACCCCGAGGAGGCGGTGCGGGCGCTCGACGCGGAGCTCGCCGCCACCATCGACCGGCTGCAGCGGGCCCGCGCCGAGCTCGGGCCGATCCTGCGCGGCGAGGTGCCCACCGACCTGCCCACCGAGCTGGCGGGGGCCACGGACCAGCCGATGTCGGACGCGGACCGGGCGCTGTCGGTCGTCCTGCCGCGGGTGCTCGGCTCGGAACGGCTGCGCGCCGTCGCGGACATGCTGCGCGAGGTGCACCCGGACCCGGCCCAGCAGGAGTTCGACGCGCTGCCCGCCGACGCCGACGAGGCCACCCGCGACGCGCTCGTCGCCCGGATGGCGCCCTACCTGCGGGCGATCCACGACGCGCACCCCGGGCTCCGGGCGCCCGACCACGACGCACCGGTGGGCCGCGCGCGGGCCGCGCAGACCCTGGGCCGGGCGATGCGCGAGCTCTACAACCCCGCGCAGCTCGACGTGCTGGTGCGCGCCACTCGGACCCTGCCCGGGGCGGCGGAGGCGGCGGGGTGAGCCGCCGGGCTCATCAGGAATGGGGATCTCCCCCGGTCGCGCGCCCGCGCCGATAACGCCCGTCCGCCCGCAGCGCGATGCGCCGTACGCAGCAGCGTGCCGGGCGCAGGAGCCCGGCGGGAACGGGGGCGTCCGTGTTCGGGAAGGTCATCGCCGCGGTGGTCGCGGTCGGCAGCGTCACCGCCGGGGTCGGGCTCGTGACGGGGGCGGCGTCCGACGACGCCGTCGTCACCCGCATCGTCGACGGCGACACGTTCGAGGCGACCCTGGACGGGCGGAGCACCACGATCCGCCTGCTCAACATCGACACCCCGGAGACGAAGGACCCCGACGCCGCCGTCGAGTGCCTGGGGCCGGAGGCCGCCGCGCGGCTGGCCGCGATGATCCCGGTCGGCAGCACCGTCGACCTGTCCTACGACGACGAGCGCCTCGACCGCTACGGGCGCACCCTCGCCGGGGTCCACGACGGGCAGGGCCGGCTGGTCAACGCCGAGCTCGCCCGCGAGGGGCTGGGCACCGCGGTGCTCATCGGCGGCAACGACCGCTTCCACGGCGACGTCGTCGCGGCGCAGGAGGAGGCGCGCGCCGCCGGGCGCGGGCTGTACGCGACCACGGTGCCCTGCACGGTCCCGGCGCAGGTGGAGCACGCGCGCAGCACGGTCTCGGGGCTGGGCCTGCGGACCTCGACCGACCCGGCCCGGCTCGACGCCGCCGCCCGGGAGGCCGACGACGTGGCCGCCGTGCTCGCCGCGCTCGACACCGACTTCCTCGCGAACCGGCCGGGCGTGGCCTGGGCCGTGCTGTCCGGGACCGACCGGGACCGGCTCCGGGACACCGTCCGGTCCTCGTGGACCGACGCCCGGACCCTGCACAGCGGCTTCGGCCGGCAGGCGGCCGACATCCGGCTCGCCGCCGAGCAGGCCGAGCGCGACCGCGTCGCCCGGGAGGAGGCCGCCCGCGTCGCGGCCGAGCAGGCGGCCCGCGACGCGGCGGCCCGCGACGCCGAGCAGCGCCGGCTCGCGGCCGCCGCCGCGCCCGACGTGACCGCGCCGGCCGCCGCCGCGCCCGCCGCACCCGCCCCGGCCGCCGGTGGCGGCTGCGACGCGAACTACTCCCCGTGCGTGCCGCAGTCGGTGTCCGACCTGGACTGCGGGGACCTGTCCGGCGGGCCGTTCCGGGTCGTCGGCACCGACCGGCACCGCCTCGACGCCGACGGCGACGGGATCGGCTGCGAGTCGCAGGGCTGAGCCCCGCCCGGCCGCCGTCGCCGCACGTCAGACGTGCCCGACGCACCCCCGGCCGACCACCCGCGCCGGGCCGCGCCCCACCCCGGCCGCGACCCCGGGCCCGGCGGGCACCGGTGCCCGCACGGGAGCCGGCACCGGTGCCGGCGCGGTCGGGTCCAGCACCACGTCGGGCAGCACCGCGCCCGCTCCGAACGCGACACGGGCTCCGCCGGGCGCGGCCCCCGCGCCGACCGGGGTGACGACGAGCAGGTGCGTGCCGGCCGGCACCCCGACGGCGAACCGGCCGTCGTCGCCGGTGGCGACCCGGTCGAGCTGGCGGCCCGCGGCGTCGACGACGGTGACCGTCGCCGCGACGGGGGCGCCGGCCGGGCCGCGCACCCGCCCGGTCGTGCGCGCGTCCGGGCCGGCGGACTCCACCAGCTCGGCCAGCTCCGCGGCGAGCAGCCCGGCCTCGCGGGCCGGCGCCGCGGACGGCCCCCGTCCCGCGGCGGGTCCGACGAGCAGGTCGACCACCGCGGCGCAGCTGCCCGCGGGCACCGGGCGCCCGGCGACGGCGGCCGCGGTGAGCCGGGCGAGCCGCGCGCAGGCGGCGGTGACGGCCGGATCGCCGTGCACGCCCTCCGCGGCGCGCGCGAGCCGCCGCGCGTGCCCGGCGACGGCGGTGCAGGCGGCCAGCACCCGTGACGCGTCCCGGTCGGGGGCGCCCGACCAGGTGCGGGTGAGGGGGCGGCCGATCAGCACGGTCTGGTGCAGCGCCGCGTCGACGGCCCGGGCCGCGCAGCGCCCGGTCGGTGGTCGCGAGCAGCCCGGCCAGCGCGTCGAGCAGGCCGCGGCGGGCCTCGTCGGCGGCCGAGCGGGTCCGCGTGGGCAGCACGAGCACCGACACGACACAGCCGATCAGCCCGCCGACGACGGTCTCCTCCAGCCGCAGCACCATGAGGTCGACCGTGAAGCTGCCGAGCAGCGCGTACAGCTCGCCGAGCATGAGCGTGATGAAGAAGATCATCAGCGCGTAGGAGAGCCGGAACAGGTACAGCGCGCCGAAGATGCTCACCAGGATCACCGGCAGCACCACGGCGACGTCGGACCCGAGCGCCGGGACCAGCGCGATCGCCCCGACCAGCCCGATCATCGTCCCGGCGACGCGGTGGACCGCCTTGCGCACGGTCTCGGCGACGGTCGCGGTGCCGGTGAAGGCGATGAAGGCCGCCAGCACCGCCCAGTAGTAGCGCTGCTGCGACAGCGCGTCGCCCGCGGCGATCGCGACCGCGGTGGCCAGCGCCACCTGCACCGCCTGGCGGGTCGTGAGCGACAGCCGCGACGCCGGCCGGTCCTGTTCGGCCGGGCGGTGCAGCCGCATGACGGTGCCCGCCGAGCCGGGCAGGTTCCCGCCGAAGAGCTGCACGGCGGGGGCGAACTCCCCCTCCCCCGGGTCCGCGGGCCCCGCGGGGCTCGCGAGCGCGGCGGTCCACTCGTCGCGGGCCGCGGCGAGCAGGGCCACGTCGACGGCCAGCCGCCCGAGACGGGGGTCGGCCGCCGTCGCCCCCACCCGCTCGGCGCGCTCCGCGGCGGCGGCCCACTCGGCGTGCCCGGCCGCGGAGAGCAGGGCGCGCGCGGCGCCGTCGCGGTCCGCCGCGACGGCGTCGGCCCCGACCCGGACGAGCGCGGTCACGGCCAGCTCGGCGTCGAGCACGGCACGGCGGACGGCGCGGGCGGCGTCGTCGTGGGCGACCGAGCCCGGGGCGCCCAGCTGCCCGTCGACGACCAGGGCCGCCTCGTTCACGCGGACCAGCAGCGCCGCGGTGCGGGCGTCGACGCGGTCCCGCTCGGGCGAGCCGGGTGACAGGTCGGCGGCGCGCAGCACGGTGCCGGCGATCCCGGCGAGGCGCGCCTCGTAGGAGGCGAGCATGCGGCGCAGCACGCGGTCGTTGCGCACCGGCAGCAGGACCAGCGTCAGCAGCATGACCCAGGCGATGGCGACGGCGACCGCCGCGGCCACACCGGGCAGCATCTGCGGGCGCAGGGTCAGGAACAGGGCGAAGAAGTAGCCCATGAACCCGCCCATGCCGCACACCAAGAACCGCGGCCCGAACCGTCGCACCCACACCGCGACGAACACGACGACCACGAACGTCGCCAGCGACACGGTGCGGTCCCGGTCGACGAGCAGGGCCACGCCCATCCCCGCGAGCATCGACGCGGCCAGGCACACCAGCGTCAGCGCCTGCCCGCCGCGGGTCGCGTCGAGCACGCCGAACGAGGCGAGCATCGCGACGACGGCGCCGAGCATCATCGGCACCAGCGGCGGCGTCCCCGTCGCGGTGGCGAGCAGGTACTCCACGCCCAGCGCGGTCGCGATCGCGAGCACCGCGCGCAGCGCCGAGGCCAGGCGGACCAGCCCGGGGTCGGACGCGATGAACCGGTCGCGGGCCCGGCGCAACCGTCCCGGGACCGTCGCGGCGGACGTCGTCTCGTTTCGTTGCACATGCTAACGATACCCGATCGTGATCTCCTTCGTACGGTGAGGTGAGGATCGGTCGCGGAGGGGTGCGGATGCGCGGGTACGGGTTCCTGCGGGCGGGTGGCCCGGAGCAGCAGGCGTTCATCGAGGTCGACGAGCCGTCAGCGGGGCCCGGTGAGGTCGTGGTGCGGGTCCGCGCGGCCGGGGTGAACCCGGGCGACCTGCGGATGCGCGACGGCGACTACGCGGTGACCGGGCCCGCCGTGCTGGGCCGCGAGGTCGCCGGGACGGTCCTGGCGGTCGGCGAGGGCGTCACCGGCGTGGCCGTCGGCGACGAGGTCTTCGGCGGCTGCCCGGACCTGCTCGGCGGCTGGGCGCCGCGGGCGCGGCTGCTGGCGTCGTTCACCGCGCACCGGCCGGACGGGGTGTCCCCCGAGGAGGCGGCCGCGCTGCCGGTGGCCGCCGGCACCGCACTGGACTTCCTGACGGACGTCGACCTGCCCGCCGGCGCGACGCTGCTGGTCAACGGGGCCGGGGGCGGCGTCGGCCTGCCGCTGGTGCAGCTGGCCCGCCGGCGCGGGCTGACCGTCGTCGGGACGGCGAGCCCCGGCAAGCACGCGCTGCTCGCCGGCCTCGGCGCCGTTCCGGTGGCCTACGGCGACGGCGTCGCCGACCGGATCCGCGCGGCCGCGCCCGGCGGGATCGACGGCGCCCTGGACCTCGTCGGCGGCGACGCGCTGCGGACCGTCGCTGCGCTGGTGCCGCCGGCGCGGCTGTACTCGATCGCGGACAAGCCGCTGGTCGCCGAGCTCGGCGGGCGCGACGTGACCCGCGACCGCAGCACCGCCGTCCTCGACGAGCTCGCCCGGCTCGTCGCGGCCGGCGAGCTGGACCCGCTGGTGCGCACGACCTTCCCGCTCGACGAGGCGGGCGCGGCGCTCGCGCTCGTCGAGGGCGGTCACGTGACCGGCAAGGTCGTCCTCACCGCAGCGGCAGGGTGAGCTCGGTCCGCAGGTCGGCGGGGTCCATGTCCGGCGAGGGCTCGGTCAGGTAGGCCTCCCGGAACTCCTCGCCGCCGTGCAGCCCCTGCGCGGCGACCCACTCCCCCAGCCGTCGCCACGCGTCGCCGAGCCCGTCGAACGACCCGGCGTGCACGACGCGGGCGACCCGCCCGGCCGGCAGCGCGGCGGGCACGACGTCGCCGTCCGCGGTGATCGGGCGGTCGGTCGGGAACCCGACCTCCAGCTCGGCGACGTCGGACGGGGCGCCCCGGTACAGCGCGAACGCCGGCCCGGTGATCGCGACGCCCTGCCCGGTGACGGCCTTGGGCAGCACCGAGAACGCGCGGTCGAAGAAGGACCGCAGCTCGCCCGTCGGGACGGTGCCGCGTACGACCGCGGTCGGGACGGCGGGGACGTCGACGATCTCGGGGGTGGTCATGGTGGGTCCTTTCACAGAGCGACATATGACGAGGAGGACCGGCGAACGCGGAACAACTCATCGGACACTTGTGGCACATCGAGTCACCGACACCACTCGCCCGAGTGAGACCCACTCATGGCACCCAGCGATCAGCGTATCGTCGGCGCACTTGGCGAGAGGGTGGTTCCAGTGGACCTGGAGTTCGAGCAGTTCGACGTGGCCGAGCACGGTTCGCTCACCGGGATGATCCCCGACCCCACTCGGCTCCGCGGCATCTACGTACTTCACTTCCGGGACGGCGAGGCCTACGTCGGCCAGACGGTAGACATCTGGAGCCGGTTCACGCAGCACCGGCGGACCTACTGCGACCTGCAATCACTCGAGTTCGCATCGGTCACGCCAGAAGCCGACCTCGACGCGTTGGAGAGAGCTGAGATCCAGCTGCGATCCGAATCGCGGGTCCTCCGCAACGTCCGTCATTACCTGCGACCGCCAACAGGCCCGAGCCCGCTTGACCCGATCGTTCCGCCGGAGCATCAGCTGCAGTTCCGACAGGGCGGCGGAGTCCCGGACCGTACGGATCGGAACGTCGACGACGCGCAGCGTGAACGGGGCAGACGCGCGTTCGACCGGTTCGTGTCACACCCGGAGGCCGGGTTCGCGCTTCAGCTGGCGGCGGCCTACGTCGCATCCACCATCCCGGTTCCCCGCGCGACGGAGCGACGCTTCTGGGCCGTGAGTGCCGCGCCGACCACCAATGCGGGCAACAGACTGTTCTGCTTCTCCGTGTACTCGCTCGAGACGTTCGTCCTCTTGGAGCACGGTGAGGGAGAGTACTCCGGTTTCATGAACGTCAGCATCGCGGCTCTCGAGGAGGCCTACGGCAGTCTCATTGACGTCGCGGCGCGGCTTCCCTTCGTCGAGGTGGACCGCGACGCCGGTTATGAAGCCTGTGGCGGCAACGCGGTGCAGCTGTTCTTCGAGGATCGAGATGGACTCGAGCGGCTGTTCAATGATCCCGATTGTTCTGACCTCCTCCACGCGGCCGCCGACCTGAATCTTCGGCTCATGCGGAAGGGGCCCACGCTCCAGGGTCGATGGCACAACGTCCTGCTCGCGGACGGCATCTTTCACCTCCTCGACGAGCCCGGGACCGAGGCACCCGGACGGCTGGACGCTCGCAGCGGAAGCGCAGGTCCTGTACTGCCACCCGCTGGGCAACCGAACAGCGACGACATTCGCGGCGCGGTGCTCGCCGTGATCGCGCAGGAAGGGCCCGTCGTCGGCACACGAGTCCACCGGGCGTGCGCCGGCGCGCTGGGCGTGACGCGGGTGGGTTCCAGTTTCCGGTCCGTTGTCGACGCGTGCCTGTCCCGGGCAGTGCGACGGGGTGACATCGTCAGCGATGCGCCGCTCGCCGAACACCGGCTCGCCGACCGTACCTACCGGCTCCCTACTCAGCCGCCGGTCGAGATCCGAGAACTCGGTCAACGCGAGTTCGGGCAGATCCCGCCCCGCGAACTCGCGGCGGTACTGACGAGAAGCGCCGCCGACGCAACCGATCCCCGAGGGGCTGCTCGTGCTGCAGCCGCCCACTACGGCATCAGCAGACTGGGCTCGACCGTCCACCGTCGTATCGAAGAGGTACGGAGACTCTGCGACGGGGAGACACCGTCACGGTCTTGAGCTGCCCAGGTGGGTCGCGAGGAACGCGTCGGCGGTCTCGAACATCGTGACGAGGTTCTCCTGGTTGACGATGGCGTGCCCCTCGTCGTCGAACACGAGGTACTCGACGTCGACCCCGCGCCCGCGCAGCGCCGCGACGAGGTTGTCGGACTCGGCCCGCACGACGCGGACGTCGTTGGCGCCCTGCACCACCATCAGCGGGGTGCGGATGTCGCCGGCCCGGGTGATCGGCGAGCGGGCCAGCATGTCCGCCTCCTGCGCGGGGTCGGCCGGGTCGCCGACGTAGCGGTACCAGTTGCCCGTCAGGCCGGGCTTGGCGAACTCCGGGACGGTGCGCATGAAGTTGGCGAGGTTCGAGATGCCGACGTAGGAGACGGCGGCGGCGAACCGGTCCGGGGTGAACGCGGCCCCGACCAGGGTCGCGTAGCCGCCGTAGGAGCCGCCGAACATCGCGACCCGCTCCGGGTCGGCGATCCCGCGCGCCACCGCCCAGTCGACGGCGTCGACCAGGTCGTCGTGCATGGCGCCGGCGAACTCCCCGATCGCGGCCTCCATGTGCGCGCGGCCGAAGCCGGACGAGCCGCGGAACTGCGGCTGCAGCACGGCGTAGCCGCGGTTGGCCCACAGCTGCACACCCGGGTCGAGGCCCCACCAGTCGCGCGCCCACGGACCGCCGTGCGGCATCAGGATCAGCGGCAGCCCCTCCGGTGCGACGCCGGCCGGCAGCGTCAGGTAGGCGAGCATCTCCAGGCCGTCGCGGGCGGTGACGGTGACCGCCTCGGTCCGCGCGAGCGTGGCCGGGTCGAGGTCCGCGCGGTGGCGGAACAGCAGCCGGCCCCGGCCGGTGGCGTGGTCGTAGAACCAGGTCTGCGGGTCGCGGTCGTCGACGAAGGTCACCAGCCAGCGACGGCCGTGCACGTCGCCGGAGAGCGCGGAGACGTCGCCGTCGTGCAGGTCCTGCAGCGCGGCGAGGACCTCGGCGAAGCACGGGTCGAGCGCCCGGATCTCCTGGCGCGCGCCGAGGAAGCGCACGCCGAGCAGGGCGCCGGTGCCGCGGTCGCGGATCAGCGTCGGCGGCAGCACCGGGAAGACCTGCGCCCGGGTGTCGAGGTCGAGGTCGGGGTGGCGGGCGACCTCGGTGATCTCGCCGGTGGCGAGGTCGAGGCGGCCGAGGTGCAGCCGGTCGCCGTCGCCGTGGGTGCCGACCCAGATCCCGGTGCCGTCGGGCGTGGGCTCGAACGGGTGCACCCCGAGCGGGTGCGCGTCGCCGTCGAACACGGTCACGAGCTCCTCGCCGCGCCACAGCCGGGTGCCCCCGTCGGCGGTGGGCGTCTCGCGCAGCAGCGTGTCGCCGGCGACGACCCAGCCGCCGCCCGCACCCGGGCTCTGCGCGAGCACGGTCAGCTCGCCGGTGGCGACGTCGAGCTCGCACAGGTCGAACCGGCTCCGGTCGCGGGCGTTGCTCTGCAGCAGGAGCGTCCCGGGCCGGTCGGGACGCTGCTCGACGCCGATCGCCGTCGCGCCGTCGAACGGCGTGAGGTCGACCGCGGGGGCGCCGGGGTCGTCGAGGTCGACCCGGTACACGTGCCAGTTCTCGTCGCCGCCGGTGTCCTGCAGGTAGAGCAGGTAGCGCGGGTCGTCGGTCCACAGGTGGCGCAGGACGGTGCGGGTCTCGTCGGCGGTGACGCAGCGCGGCTCGGCGTCGGAGTCCACCTCCGACACCCAGACGTTGAGGCGGCCCTTCCAGGGCGCCAGGTGGGCGATACGGGTGCCGTCCGGGGACAGCGTCGCGCCGGTGCGCTCAGGCATCCGCAGCATGTCGCGGACGGAGATCCGGTCGGGCAGGGCCATGGTCGTCTCCTTCGTGGTCCGGGTCGGGGGTGTCGAGATGGCGGAAGGCGGGCACGCACAGCGCGACGAGCGCGGTGCCCGCGGCGGCCGCGGCCAGCGCCACACCGGCGGCGCCGAGCCCGGCCGAGGACGCCAGCGCCGCGACCGGTGCGGTCGTCAGCGCGGGGGCGGCGAGCAGCAGGGTGTTCTGGGCGCCCAGCACGCGCCCGCGCAGGGCGTCCGGGGTGGCCTCGATCGTCAGCACGCCCAGGACCGCGCCGACCGGGGCGTTGGTGAACCCGACGAGCGCGGCGGCGCCGAGCACGACCCACGGCGAGGCGAGGCTCCCGACCAGGGCGAACCCGGTCCCGAAACCGGCCATGCCGAGCACGAACCAGGTCCGGCGCCGCACCCGTCCGACCAGCGCCGCGTACAGCGCGGAGCCGGCGAGCCCGCCCGCGGCCAGCGCGCTGAGGGTGAGCCCGGCCAGTGCGGGCAGGCCCTCGCCGGCGAAGTAGGCGGGCATCAGTGTCGTCTGCAGGGCGGCGACGACGGCGACGAGCACCGCGGACACCAGCGTGGCGCCGAGCACGAGCCGGTTGCCCGCCAGGAACACCCACGACGCGACCAGGTCGCCGACCGCCCGGCGCACCGCACCCCCCGCGGCGGTGCGCACGGGCGCCGCGACGGCCCCGGCACGCGGGTCGAGCAGTGCGGTCCCGAGTGCGGCGAGCAGGGTCGTCGACGCGGTCACCAGCAGCACCGCCGACGACGGCCCGGCGAGCGCGACCAGCAGCCCGCCGATCGCGGGACCGGCCAGCAGCAGCACGTTCGCGACGTTCTCCCGGATCGCGACGAGCCGGTCGAGCCGGCCCGGGCGCCCGTCGCCGAGCCGGACGAGCGCCGGCAGCAGGACCTCCTGCGCGGTCATCGCGGGGACCCGCGCGACCGCGCCCAGGACGCCGAGGACCAGCAGGGCGGTCATGTCCAGGCCCCACAGGACGTCGACGACGGGCAGCGCCGCGACCGACGCGGCGCCCAGGACGTCGGCGACGACGGTGACCCGCCGCCGGTCGACACGGTCGACGAGCAGGCCGGACACCAGCCCGGTCAGCGCCGACGCGGTCATCGTGACGGTCGCCAGCACCCCGGCGGCGAGCACGTCCCCGGTGCGCACCAGGACGAGCAGCGGCAGGACCGCCGCCATGATCCCGCCGCCCAGCAGCGACAGCCCGTAGGAGCCCAGCCACAGGACGGGACTGCGCCGCAGCGCGGCCACCCGTGGGCTCACGTGCGCAGCCGCTTCGTGCTGCGCCGGAACGCCCACACGATCACCAGCGCGGCCAGCACCGTCAGCGGCGTCCCCATGACGACGCGGGCGACGCCCAGTCCGCCGGTGGACTCGGCGACGTAGAGCCACTGCTGGATCGCGAACCGCGAGCCGAACACCAGCGCCGCGGCGAGCGTGGCGAGGTCGTGGGCGCGCAGGACCACGCGGTCGTCGCGCCACGGGTGGCGGCCGCCGTGGACGGCGTTCCACACCACCCCGGTGATCGGCCGGCGCGCGACCAGCGAGCCGGCGGTGACCACGAACCCGGCCAGCGACGCCCAGATCCCGATCACGAAGAAGTCGCGCGCCGACCCGGTCCACGCGACGACGCCGGCGGCGACGGCCACCCCCAGCAGGCTCCCGACGGCCGAGGAGAAGCGCTCGCGCCGCAGCAGCCGGTAGCCGAACAGGGCCAGCCCGGTCGCGACGGCGAGGCCGATGGTCAGGGTCAGTGGCAGGAACGCGTTCGCGGTCACGAACACGAGCACCGGGATCGTGGAGTACACGAACCCGACGGTGCCGCCCATCTGGTCCAGCAGGGTGGGCGTGGGGCGGGTCCGGTCGTCGCGCTGCTCGGTCATGCTCATCCGTCCTCCTCGGCGGTCGGTGGTGTGGAGGAGGAAAGGCCGTGCCGCTGCGGCACACTCAAGCGCGGCGCCCGATCGTGTGGCTCAGGTCACGCCCGGCTTGACCGTGCCGCGACGGCACGGTGTGCGGTGTCGCCATGACGTGGAGCACCCGGGAGGTCGCCGAGCTGGCCGGCACGAGCCTGCGGGCGGTGCGGCATTACCACGACGTGGGCCTGCTGGCCGAGCCGCGACGCCGCGCGAACGGCTACAAGCAGTACGGCGTCGAGCACCTGGTACGGCTGCTGCGGATCAAGCGGCTCGCCGACCTGGGGTTCGGGCTGCCGAGGATCGCCGAGACCCTCGACGGCGACGACCATCCCGAGCAGGCGCTGCGCACCCTCGACGCCGAGCTCGCCGCGACCGTCGACCGGCTGCAGCGGGCCCGCGTGGAGCTGGCGACGATCCTGGACCGCCAGGTCCCGGCGGACCTGCCGGCCGAGCTGACCCCCGCGGACCCGTCGTCGATGAGCGAGGCCGACCGGTCGTTCACCCTGCTGATGACGCGTGTGCTGGGCCCGCGCAAGCTGCGCGCCCTCGGCGAGGTGCTCCGCGGGTCCCCGGCCGAGCCGGCCGACCGCGAGTTCGACCGGCTGCCCGCCGACGCGCCCGACGCGCAACGCCAGGACCTCGCGGAACGGATGGCGCCCGCCGCGCGGCGCGTGCGCGAGGAGCACCCGGATCTGTTCGGCGACGACGACGACGCGCCGCAGGGCCCGCGGGTGCTGGCGCAGACGACCGGCGCGGCGATGCGCGAGCTGTACAACCCGGCACAGATGGACGTGCTGGGCCGGATCCACGCGCTCGTCTCGGGCGCGGGATGACGACGGAGAGGACCACCGTGTTCGAGCACACGATCGTGAAGTTCACCTGGGGCTGGAAGGGCTTCGACTACGCGGCGATGGAGCAGGAGCTGAACGAGCTCGGGGCGCAGGGGTGGGAGACGGTCTCGACCGTCGTCCCGTCGGTCGGGGCCGGGCAGTCGCTGGAGATCGGGGTGATCCTCAAGCGGGCGCGGTGACAGTGGTCCCGGCACCCATTTCCGGCCTCGGAGCAGGCGTCGTCCCAGGAACGACCGCCCGTCCTCGGGAACGCACGACGCGATTCCCCCCTTCGAGTGGACGGACATCGTGTTCACGTACGGACGGGCCGACCCGCACCACGCCGTCCGCTTCTGTGTCGCAACGGATCCGCCGACACGCACCGGCCCCGGGACCCGCCGCCTCGAGAGGTGTAACGCGGGCCCGTCACCTGACGGTATGCACTCTGCGGGGTGGGACGGTCACACGGCGGCAGCTGTTGTCGATAGCCTCGCGCCATCGGAACGGGCAAGGTCGAGAGGCGCAGCGTGGCGGACGGCGTGACGGACGAGCAGGTCGCGAGGATCTACAAGATCTTCCTGAAGTACGCGGACACGAGCTCCCCACAGGAAGCACTCGACGATCTGCAGTTGATGGGTCAGCCACCCGAGATGATCGACCGGATCCGGATCCGGCACGAGGACGAGACCGTCCGGATCCGCAACCTCGAGGAGCCGCCCTCGGTCTGGATGGACGGTCGGATCACCTGGTACACGGGCCCCGACATGACCAAGGACCGCAACTGGCCCGCCATCAGGACCGCCATGGACCGCAAGGGGTTCGGCGACGCCAACATCGAGTCCGTGGACGCGTCGTCGACGAAGGTCGTCGCGCTGCTCGACCACCCCAAGCAGGAGTCCTACCGGACCCGCGGCCTCGTGGTCGGCTACGTCCAGTCGGGCAAGACCACCAACTTCACCGCGGTGATGGCCAAGGCGGCGGATCGTGGGTACAAGCTGTTCATCGTCCTGTCCGGCATCCACAACACCCTGCGCCGCCAGACCCAGATGCGACTCGCCGCCGACCTGGTCCACGCCAATCCCGGGAAGTGGTACGAGGTCACCAACGATCGGCACGACTTCGTGCCGCCGGGAAATCCGAAGGCCTTCTTCGCTGCCAAGGACCAGCACCTGCTGATGGTGGTGAAGAAGAACGCGACCGTACTGCGCAAACTGCGGAACTGGCTCGCCTCGGCCGGCGAGTATCTGGACCGGTGTCCCACCCTGATCATCGACGACGAGGCCGACCAGTCGACGGTCGCCACGACGAAGATCAATCCTTTGCTCTTCGACGTGCTGAACAACTTCCCCAAGGTCGGCTACATCGGCTACACCGCGACCCCGTTCGCCAATCTGCTGATCGACCCCGCGGACGACAACGACTTCTATCCGCGGGACTTCATCGTCAACCTCCCCCAGCCGACCGGTTACCACGGGACCGAGGTTCTGTTCGGACGTGAGCTCCTCCCCGGGGAGGACGCCTCCACCCTCGACGGTGGATACGACATGATCCGCAGCGTTCCGGACTCCGAGATCGACGAGCTCAAACCGCGCAACAAGAAGGAGGCCGTCGACTTCCATCCGGGCACGGCGCACTCCCTCCGTCGCGCCGTCGAATGGTTCTGGCTCGCGACCGCCGCCCGTCGGGTCCGTGGTGGGGGCAACCCGCACTCGACGATGCTCATCCACACGACGACCGACACGACGGTGCACGAGCGGTTCAAGGATCCGCTCCTGGACCTGCGGAGTCGGATGCTCACAGGACTCGACACGGGCGACGGGACGTTGCTCGACCGGCTGCGGACGACATGGAGGGGCGAGACGGCACGGGTCCCCGCCGCGGACTTCGACGAGGTACCCGTGGCGTTCGACGCCCTGCTCGTGCACCTGCAGGACGTCGTCCGCGAGACCAAGGTGATCGTCGACAACTACCGGAGCACGGACCGTCTCGACTACGAGTCGGGTCCCGTGACCGCGATCGCCGTCGGCGGCAACACTCTCTCCCGCGGTCTCACGCTGGAGGGGCTCGTCTCCAGCCTGTTCGTGCGGGCGGTGTCCGCCTACGACACTCTCCTGCAGATGGGTCGGTGGTTCGGCTACCGCAACCACTACGGGGACCTGCCGCGCATCTGGATGACCGACGAGCTGCGCGAGTGGTTCTCCCACCTGGCGACCGTCGAGGCGGAGATGCGCCAGGACATCAACCGGTACATGAACCCGGGGGTGAACCCCCTGAACTTCGCGGTACGACTGCGGACCCATCCCAAGATGAGCATCACGACCAAGGCCAAGATGACCAGCGCGGTGAAGGCCTCGGCCGCATACGGAGGTCTGCTGGTCGAGTCCCGGTTCTACGACGTCTCACCCACGGCGCGCGAGTGGCTGGCCCGCAACGCACGCGCCGGACGGGAACTGGTCGCGGCGGCCGCACGGAACGGGGTGGCGGCGCCGTCGCACGCCGAATCGGCGCTGTTCACCGGGGTCCCGCACGAGGACGTGCTCGACTTCCTCGAGTCCTACTCCTTCCACGAACGGTCCGCCGACGGCGACAGCCGCCGCATCTCGGAGTACATCCGCCGACGCGTCCGGGACGGTGCACTCGGACGCTGGAGCGTGGGTGTCATCGGCAACTCGTTGGAGAGCGCCGACACGAAGCGGTGCGATCTCGGAAGCGGGGTCGACGTGCGCATGGTCCGACGAGCCCGGCTCCACTACGACGCGGACACGGCCTTCGACGGGGTCGCCGACATCAAGACGCTCAGCAGCCGACGGGACGAAGCGCTCGACCTGACGACCGATCGGCCGAGCACGCTCGACCGGAAGGAGCTGGTCGCCCTGCGGCGACGCCAGCGACCGTCGCAGGGGCTCGTGCTCCTCTACCCGATCGAGCCGCAGTCGGAACCGGCCCGGCTCAAGAACCGCGTCGCGCTCGCCGCGCCGACCGACGACGTCGTGATGGGTGTGGCACTCGTCTTCCCGGAAGCGCTCGGTCGCGACTCCGAGGTGGAGTACATGAGCGCCGACCTGTCACAGGTCGCCGTGGAGGAGGAGGACGACTCCGTACTCGACCAGCAGGACGACGAGTGACCCCGGATGCCGGGAGGCTCGCGACGCTCTGGGCGGCCGCCGCGAGCGCGCCGGTCACGTCCGCCTTCCGAACCGCCGACACAGGGGTGACGTCGAGACGCGGCTCCGTCCTCCTGGCTCTGCGAGACGACGACTCACGACACCTGCTCATCCCGATCGACCCACGCCACACCCTGCCGATCGAGCCCGAGGGGCAGGCCGTGACGCTCTCGCGTCGGGTGCTCGAGGACGACACGGTCCGTCGCGCCTACGCAGATCTCGCTCTCGTGGACGACCGCATGGAGGACCTGTTCCGAGCTCTCTGCGCCGAGGTCCTGACCCGGATCTCGGCCGAGCCGGAACGACCGGTCCGCGCGCTGCGCCGTGCACTCGCCGACTGGCGGGCGCTGCTGTCGGGCGCTCGCCGGCTTCTCGGCGCCTCCGAGTTGGCCGGCCTGTTCGGTGAGCTCTCGGTACTGCGCGACCTCGTCGGGGCGGATCCGGGTGCGGTCGTGTGCTGGACCGGACCGACCGGATCCGCACAGGACTTCCACCGTGGTTCGGTCGCCCTGGAGGTCAAGGCGACCATGTCGCCCGAGGGACGGACGATCCGGGTCCACGGTCTCGACCAGCTCGATGGCGGTGCGGGGACGCTCCTGCTGAGCTGGTTCCGGCTGCGCACCGACCGTGGACGCTCCGTGCCCGACATCGTCGAGGAGATCCTGGGGCTCTGCGACGACCCGGATTCCTTCCTCCGTGCCCTCGGTGAGGTCGGCTACCGGCATTCGGACGCGGACCTGTATCGGACCCGCGTCTTCGAACCGGTGGAACGACTCGACCACGAGGTCGGCCCCGGTTTCCCGCGGCTGACCACCGCGTCGCTACGCGGTGACGCGGTGCCGGCCGGCGTCGGCCACGTCGACTACGACCTGGACCTGGACGCCGCCCCCGCGGTGGCCGCGAGGATCCCCACCGACGACGTGGTCCGTCACCTGCTGGAGCAGCCGTGACGACCCCGCGGTGGTGGTCCCAGCCGTTCCCACCCACGGGGGCCATCGCGTCGGAGGGCATCCGTAACCAACTGGGCCGCCCGCCGGTCGATCCCTTGACCGTCTTCGTGCGCGAGACGGCGCAGAACTCCTGGGACGCACGGCTGCGTGACGTGCCCGTACCGACGACGTACCGGCTCGAGCTGACGACGGTCGCCCCGATCCACCGCCCCAACTGGGAACGTCTGCTCAGCCCGCCGGCGGAGACGGAGGCGCACCTCGGTGTGGGCAAGGTCGTCCGGACGCCGGACCTGCGGCTGCTGTCGGTCGTGGACCGCGGCACCAAGGGCCTGGGTGGACCGACCCGGGCGGACGAGCTGGCGACCGACCGCAAGGACTGGGTTTCGTTCGTCCTGAACGTCGGGGAGAAGCGCGACACCGAGCAGGGCGGCGGAACGTACGGCTACGGCAAGGCCGTCCTGTACAGGATGTCCAGGGTCGGCACGATCCTCGTCTACACACGGACCAGGGAGGCCGACGGCTCCGTGGCCTCGCGTCTGATCGGGATCGCGTTGGGCGAGTCCTTCGACAGCCGAGCGCGCGTCGACCGGAGCTCCCGTCCGTTCACGGGTCGCCACTGGTGGGGGGACGTGCAGGGTGACCACGTGGAACCTCTGCGTGGCGCGGAGGCCGACTCCGTCGCACGAACTCTCGGCCTGCAGCCGTTCGTCGACGACGAGACCGGCACCACACTCGTCGTCCTCGACCCGGAGCTCGACGACTTCGACGAGTCGGCCGACGCGGCCCGCCACCTCGCCGAGACGATCGCGTGGCAGCTGTGGCCCATCATGCTCCCCGAACGCGGCGACGACCGGCTCGTCCCGGACGTCGTCGCAGGAGGAGTCGGGTTCACCGTCCCGGACCCCACGGAGCTCTATCCCCTGGAGCTCTTCGTCCGGGCGTACCGGCGCCAGCGCGACGGGGACGGGACCGTCCTGGAGTGCGGCAACCCCCGTCGCAAGCTCGGGCGCTTCGCCGTCGAGCAGGACTTCGTGATCCCGATGGACTCCGGGGCGGCGACGCTCGCGGCGGAGTGCGCCGGTGTGCCCGGTGATCCGCACCACGTCTGTCTCATGCGCTCCCCGGAGCTGGTCGTCCGGTACCACGCCGGTCCGGAGACGGGATCGGTCAACAAGGCCTACGCAGGCGTGTTCCGCGCCCTCGACGAGCTGGACGACGTCTACGCGGCGGCCGAACCCCCCACCCACGACAACTGGGTCGACGAGCAGTTGTCGGGGCACGCCCGCACCTTCGTCAGGGTGACCTTCAGGCGTATCCGGGACCAGCTCGACGGTTTCCGCGGGAGCCGGGTGGCCACCACGAGAGCGGGTGGCGGGATCGCGCTGGGTGCCGCGAGTTCCTTCCTCGGGGGCATCGTCGCCGCGGCGTTCTCCCGTCCGGAGGACGCTTCCTCCCGATCCGGCCCGGGCAGCGGAACGGTGTCCGGGCGTGGCGGCGCGGGTACCCGCGGGGAGGGACGTCGCCCCTCCCCGGCGCCACGCGACCGGGTACGCGTCCTCCCGACCGGCGAGCCGGTGCTCGACGAAGTCGACGGACGGGTGGTGCTCGTACAGGGGTTCGCGGTGACGGGACCCGGACCGGTCGAACTGAAGGCGGAGGTCTCCGTCGGTCTGGGGGAGCGCTCGCGGGAGGACGAGGCCCCTGCGGGCGCCGACCGTCCGATGGTCCTCCACTGGACGACGGCCGGGGGTGTCCACGACGGGGCCGGCTGCGTCGTCGACAGCCCTGGCGACGTCGAGCTTGTCGTGCTCCCGGTAGCCGACACCGTGACCGACATCGCCGTGGTCGGGACCCGTGTGGAGAGCACGTCGTGAGCCGCGCCTTCCCGTACCGCAGACCGCCGGCGGACGTCGTGGTCCCGGGTCCGTGGCTCCGGGTCGGCGACGACGCGCTCGACGAGCTCGCGGACGAGCTCCACGACTGGGAGTACGGGACGACACTGCGCCTGCGACGGCCCCTGCGGATCGACGGTCTCCGCTCGCGGGAGTCGTGCGGTCTGACCGCCGACGCCGAACTCGACGTGTCCGTCATCTGGTCGTCCACGAGCTCCGGGCTCCGCGGACTCGCCGGACGCGCGTCCGTGGCCGCTCGCGACGAGCTCACGATCGAGCTCGAGTTCGAGCTCCCCGGAGGGGAACTCGGCGGACGGCTCGATCTCGAGACCGTCGTGACGCTGCGATCCTCGGGTGTCGAGAGCTCGTCGCTCGCGCCTCGACGCCCCGGAAGCATCCTGTGGCGCGACGCCCGCTCGGCTCTCCTGCAGGGCGACGCCGTCCTCTTCCCCCTGGCCGTCGTCGACTTCACCGATCTCCCGTACCCGGACGGCGCCACGTGGCATCTGGAGCTCGGCCACGACCTGGACGCCCAGGCGCTGGGCTCGGTCCTGCTGTTGGCGAACGAGCGACGCGAGATCGTCACCCGGGCACTCGCAGCCGCCGCGGACCCGTCGGACGCCGATCGCCGGGTTCTCTCGGCGATCCGGACCGACGTGATCCGGTCCCTGGTGGAGCGTGCTCTGGTCGACGAACAGTTCGAGCCCGACGAGGCACACCCCACCGGTTCCGTCGGTGCCCTGCTCGCGGCCGTCCTGCGCACGGCCTTTCCCGATCGGACCATCGACGCGTTGCGCACCGACCGTCGACACGACCCCGTCCTGTTCACCTCCCGCATCCAGAACGCGACCGATCTACTGGCCGGCTCATGAGCATCCTGTATCCGCGTCTGCTCGACCGGGCTGCACGCGACCTCCACTACCGCTACACGTCGCTCCCCGTCGACGACCTTCGTGAGTACCACGCCTTCCGGCATCCGTCGGCGGTGTTCGCGGCGACGGGCGGGCGCCGCGTACCGGTCGACCACCTCGACGACCTGCGCAGGCGCATCGTGAAGATCGCCGAGGAGAACGGCTACCCCAGCGGGGGCAGGCGACGGGACCACTCCGAGTTCGACCGCGAGATCGCGGAGCTGCTGCACCAGCGATGCGGCCTCGTCGCAGCCGAGGCCGCAGTCCGGCCGATCTGGGCTTTCATGGCGCTCGTCGTCCTGCCCGACGTGTCCTACTGGAGGTACCCGGATCCGCCACCGGACCGGGTCCTCGCCACCGACATCACGCGCCACGTGTGGGGCCGGCTCTGGTGGCGGGCGCATCTCCTGGCCCTGCACGAGGACTCCGCCGACCGCTACCGCCTGCTCGACACGTTCGGGGAGGCCGACTTCGACCAGATCTACGCCCGTCGAGCGCTGCTCGGCGGGAGCCGGAAACTCGTCCGGGCGATTGCCGAGACCTGGCCGACGGTGGACCGCGGCGGCTTCCAGAGCCGGGTCGTCCTGCGCGACCTGCTGAAGCGGTTGCTCCGTCTCGCCGCCGTGGTGGAGTTCGACACGCTCGACGACCTCGAACTGTACGAGCAGATCCGCACCGAGGCCCGCCGGTCCGTCCTCGAACTCCGCCGCGAGGCGGGTGGGGAGCCGGCTCGACCGTGATCCCGACGAGTCAGGAACCCGTACCCGCGGGCGCCCCGACGAGATCCCGGTCGGCGGCCCGACGTCCCAGCGGCGCGCGCGCCGCGTCACGCCACGATGCCCGAACACACTCGTCCAGGGCATCGGCGTCGAGCCCGATGTCGAGGGCAGCGGCCAGCACGTGCACGGCGAGTCGCGGCGGGATCGCGTTGCCGATCTGCTGCCCGATGTCGTTCCCGGACCACGGGTAGTCGTGCGGGAAGGTCTGCAGGAGACCGGCCTCGGAGTTGGTGAACCGTTCCCCGGTCGCGCCTCCCCGGCCGATCACACGATTGCGACGGATCTTGCCCGTGACGGTCGCGGAGGGCTCCTGAGAAGTTCGCCTCCCCCTCGCCCGAGGATCCCCGCCCGTGCCGTAGTTCGACACGACCGCGAACGGTCCCGGCCGGTCCAGGGTCCCACCCATGGTCTCCCACGGCCTCAGTCGCGGATCCCCCTGCTCCCTGTCCACGCCACTGCGGTACGGGCGGTGCGTCGGTTCGGGAAGATGCGGTTGCTCCCCGCGGCGCGCGACCAGGATGGCGCGCCGACGGGTCTGCGGCACACCGAACTGCTCGGTTCGGAGGATCCCGGTGTCCGTCCGGTACCCGACTCCCTCGAGCACAGCGGCCATCGCCTCCCACACCGGCAGCACCGCGGGTACCTGCTCGAGCACGACGACCTCGTACGCCTCGTCACGCGAGACCGCGTCGAGCGTCCAGCGCAACGGCTCCAACACGAGGCCGGTCCGCACGTCGTCCATGGTGTCGAGACGCTCGGCGACGTCCCGACCGTCGGCCATCAGCGCGACGAGTTCGAGTACCCGGTCGAGGGCACGGCGCCCGACCCCGGTTCCCGCGACGGTGAACGTCTGGCACGGCGGACCCCCGGCGAGGACGGAGGCGCCGGGAAAGGCCCCCGGACCGACGTCCCGCACGTCGCGCTCGACGGTGTGCAGCCCGGCAGCCGCCCGGGTCGCGCATGCGTCGGGATCCCATTCGACGCCGACGGCGGGCAGCCCGAGCCATTCCGCGGCGACATCGAGCCCGCCCGGCCCTGCGAAGAGATCGACGATCGACACGGCACCCGGCGCGGGGGCGAACGGTTGGTCGAGGGCCACGCCGCGGATGCTAGCGCCCTCCACCGACCCTCCCGACCACCGCGCCCGGTGCGGGCGGAAACGGGTCGGTTCACGAGCCGAGTGCCGCCTCGACCCGGTCCGCGGCCCCCATCACGTCGTCGTGCTCCCACACACGCACGACCGACCACCCCGCGTCCACCAGCCGTGCGTCGGTGTCCGCGTCCCGCGCCACATTGGTCGCGAGCTTCGATTCCCACCACTCCCGGTTGGACTTCGGGAACGTGGCGTGGGTCGGACAGCGGTGCCAGAAGCACCCGTCGACGAACACCGCGAGCCGATTGCGGGTGAACGCCAGGTCGGCACGCCGGCGACGCAGCCCGTCGATGTCGAACCGGAAGTCGACACGGAACCGTCGGCCGCGGCGGTGGAGCTCCCGGCGCAGCGCCATCTCCGGCGACGTCCCGGTCCGGACCTGCTCCGACATCCGACGGCTCACGTCCGGACCACTGCTCGGCGGCACCCCGGTCATGCCCCCACTGTGCGCCATCGCCCCGGAGTCCTCGCGACCCGGTGACGAATCCTCCCGGATCGGGCACGCTGTGCCGATCGGCCGCAACGGCGCGGCCGATCAGGACCGGGGGGCCGCATGACGACCGGACAGCGCCAGGACAGCTTCCTTCCCACCGCCCAGGGCCCCCAGGCCCCCAACGCCGGACGGGTGCTGGCCCTGCTGTTCGCGGCCAACACGTTCAACTTCTACGACCGTGCGGTCCCCGCGATCGTCGCCGAGCCGATCAAGCTCGAGTTCGGTCTCTCCGACCTGCAGATCGGCATCCTCGCCGCGGCGTTCACCGTGGTCTACGCGCTGTGCGGGCTGCCGCTGGGACGGCTGGCCGACCACCGCTCGCGGGCCCGGATCATGGCGTGGGGCATCGTCGCCTGGAGCCTGCTGACCGCGGCCAGCGGCGCCGCCTGGAACTACGTGTCGCTGCTGCTCCTGCGGATCGGCGTGGGCGTCGGCGAGGCCAGCTACGCGCCCGCCGCGAACTCGACGATCGCCGACCTCTACCCCGCCGGGAAGCGGGCGCGGGCGTTCGGGCTGTTCCAGCTCGGGCTGCCGGTCGGTCTGGTCCTCGCGTACTTCTCGGTCGGCGCGATCGCCGAGGCGTTCGGGTCGTGGCGGGCACCGTTCGTGCTGGCCGCGGTCCCCGGACTGCTGATCGCGGTCGGGTTCTTCCTGGTCCGCGAGCCGCGCCGCGGCGCGTCGGAGCCTGCGGTCGCGACGGCGCCGGCGAAGCCCGCGGCCGTGGACCGCGCGTTCCGGCGGATCCTCGCGGTGCCGACGATGTGGTGCCTGATCATCGCCGGGATCGGCGCGAACCTGGCCGCGTACTCGGTGAACACGTTCACCGTCCCGCTGTTCCAGCGCTGGTTCGGGGCCTCGCTGACCGGGGCCGCGGTGCTGACCGGTGTCGTCGTCGGTGTGACCGGGCTGGTCGGGCTGCTCGTCGGTGGCTGGGTGTCGGACCGGGCGGCGCGGCGCTCGCCGGGGGCACGGGTGCTGGTCGGCGCGGTGGCGACGCTGGTGTCGGTGCCGCTGACCGGGTTCGCCCTCACCGTCGGGCCGGACGCGGTCGGCACCTTCGTGGTGCTCTTCGGCGCCGGGTGGCTGCTGCAGTACCTCTACTACACCTCGGCGTACCCGGCCGTCGCCGACGTCGTCGAGCCGCGGCTGCGCTCGACGGCGACGGCCGTCTTCTTCGCCGCGTTCTACCTGCTGGGCGGGGCGGTCGGGCCGGTCATCGCGGGCGCGCTGTCCGACGTGTTCGCCGCGGGCGCGCTCGCCGAGGGCGTGGCCCCGGCGGCGGCTGCGGCGAGCGGGCTGCGGCAGGCGCTGGCCGTGCTCGTGCCGGTGTCGATGGCGATCGCGTCGCTGGGGCTGTTCCTGGCGGCGCGCACCGTCGGGCGCGACCACGAGCGCATGACGGCGGCCGGCTGAGCACGCTCGGCGCGGCAGCCGCGTCCAGTCCCGCTCGCCCGGATCGGAGCCGATCGCGTCGAGGGTGACCGTCGTGGAGTCCCGGCGCTGCTCGGGCAGCCGCACCCGGCGGACGTGCGCGCCGTCGAGCCACACCTCGGCCGGATCGCCCTGCGCGGTGGTGACGACGAGCCGTCGCCACCGCTCCCCCCGGTGGGCGACGACACCGTGGTCCTGCGCGGTCGTCGCGCCGTCGAGCCGGTCGAACACCGCGAGCGGGCTGAGCGGCTGGTCCGCCGCGGGGGCGCCGGCCGCGTCGAGGCGGCGCCCGGGCCGTCCGGTCCGGACCCGTGGGGGTCTCGCCCGAGCCTGCCCGCGTGCGACGCGCCACGCCTCGGTCCGCAGGACAACCCCGGGGTCCGTCCGGAGGAGGCCGGAGGAGGGGACCGGGGTGGAGTCCCGGCCGCCGCGGCGGGGCCGGCACCGCCGTCACGCGTGCCTACAGTACGGACATGATCGTCCCGCAGCCCGCGCGCCGAACCGGACCCGCACCGGCCCTGCTGGTCGCGAACCGGGGCGAGATCGCGGTCCGGATCATGGCGACGGCGTCCGCGCTCGGGATGCGCACCGTCGCCGTGCACCCCGCCGACGACGCCGCGTCGCTGCACGTCGAGCGGGCCGACGAGGCGGTCGAGCTGCCCGGTGCCGGCCCCGCCGCCTATCTCGACGTCGCCGGGCTGGTGGCCGCGGCCGAGCGGACCGGCGCCGGGATGCTGCACCCCGGCTACGGCTTTGCCGCGGAGGACCCCGCGCTCGCCCGCCGCTGCGCCGAGCGCGGCGTGGCCTTCGTCGGCCCCTCCCCCGACGCGCTCGCGACCTTCGGTGACAAGACCGCGGCCCGTGCCCGGGCCGTCGCCGCCGGGATCGCGGTGCCCGCCGGCGGGCCGGCGTCGCACGCCGCGGAGCTGCTCGCCGAGCACGGCGCGATCATGGTCAAGGCCGTCGCCGGGGGCGGTGGCCGCGGGGTCCGGCCGGTCACCGACCCGGCGGCCCTCGACGACGCGCTGGCGCGCTGCGCGTCCGAGGCCCGCGCGGCGACCGGCGACGGCACCGTCTACGTCGAACGGCTCGTGACGCACGCCCGCCACGTCGAGGTCCAGGTCGCCGGGGACGGGCACGCCGTCGTCGCGCTCGGCGACCGCGACTGCAGCGCGCAGCGACGCCGGCAGAAGCTCGTCGAGATCGCCCCGGCGCCCGCCCTGACCGACGACGTGCGCGCCGCGCTGCACCGGGCCGCGACCGCGGTGCTGGGGCCCTACCGCGGGCTCGCGACCGTGGAGTTCCTGCTCACCGGCGACGACGTGCTGTTCTGCGAGGTCAACCCGCGGCTGCAGGTGGAGCACACCGTCACCGAGGAGGTCACCGGGCTGGACCTCGTGGAGGTGGGCCTGCGGCTCGCGCAGGGCGCCACGCTCGCGGGGCTCGGGCTCGCCGGGGGTGTCGTGGCCCGCGGAACCGCACTGCAGGTCCGGGTGAACGCCGAGACCGTGCGCGCCGACGGCGCCGTCGTCCCGGCGACCGGCACCCTGACCCGGTTCGCGCCGCCGTCGGGGCCGGGGGTGCGGGTGGACACCCACGGCCGGCCCGGCGCCGAGGTCGGGCCGCGCTACGACTCGCTGCTGGCCAAGGTCGTGGTCCGGGGCGACGCGGCGACGGTGGCCGGCCGCGCCGACCGGGCGCTGGCCGAGTTCGACGTCGCCGGGGTCGCGACGAACCGCGCCCTGTTGCGCGCGCTGCTCGCCGTCGACGGGCTGACCACGGGCGGGCTCGACACGGGCTGGGTCGACGCCCACCTCGCCGAGCTGGTCCCCGGCGACGACCGCGCCGACACCGACGGCGCCGGGCCCGGCGCGGTCGTCGCGGAGCAGGCCGGGGTCGTCGTCGCGGTGGAGGCCGCCCCGGGCGACCGCGTGGCGGCCGGCGCCCCGCTGGTCGTGCTGGAGGCGATGAAGATGGAGCACGTGGTCGCCGCCCGCCACGCCGGCACCGTCACCGCCGTGCTGGTCGAGGCCGGCGCGTCCGTCACCGCCGGTACCCCGCTGCTCGCCCTCACCGACGACGGCGGGGAGCCCGCGACCGCCGCCGCGGGCGCCGGGACGGACCCGGCGCACGTCCGTCCCGACCTGGCCGAGGTCCTGGAGCGGCGCGGCCGCCTGGACGACGGGAACCGCCCCGCCGCCGTCGCCCGGCGGCGCCGCGCGGGCCGCCGCACCGCCCGGGAGAACATCGCCGACCTCGTCGACGCGGGCAGCCTCACCGAGTACGGCGGCCTGGTGATCGCCGCGCAGCGCCGGCGCCGCGACGTCGGCGAGCTCGTCGAGCGCACCCCGGCCGACGGGCTGGTCACCGGCACCGCGACCGTCGACGGCGTCCCGGTCGCCGTGCTGGCCTACGACTACACGGTGCTCGCCGGCACCCAGGGCGTGCACAACCACCGCAAGACCGACCGGCTGCTGCGGCTGGCGCTGCGCCGCGCGCTGCCCGTGGTGGTGTTCGCCGAGGGCGGCGGCGGGCGGCCGGGCGACACCGACACCTCCGCGGTGTCCCAGCTCGACGTGCCGACGTTCCGGCTGATGTCCGATCTGGCCGGGCGGGTCCCGACGGTCGCCGTCGTCGCCGGGTACTGCTTCGCCGGCAACGCCGCGCTGGCCGCGGTGTGCGATCTCATCGTGGCGACCCGCGACAGCAGCCTCGGCATGTCCGGGCCCGCGATGATCTCCGGCGCGGGCCTCGGCGACGTCGCGCCCGGCGACGTGGGGCCGATGTCGGTGCAGGGCCCCAACGGGGTGGTCGACGTCGTCGTCGACGACGAGGCCGCCGCCGTCGCGGTCGCCCGCCGCTACCTGTGCGACGTCTCCGGTGTCGTGCTGCCCGCCGCGTGCGCCGACCAGCGGCGGCTGCGCCACCTCGTCCCGGAGAACCGGGTCCGTGCCTACCCGGTCCGCCCGGTGCTGGAGACCCTGTTCGACACCGGGAGCGTGCAGGAGGTCCGCGCGGAGTTCGGGCACGGGGTCGTCACCGCGTTCGCCCGGCTCGGCGGCCGCGCCGTCGGCGTGCTCGCGAACGACCCCGCGCACCTGGGCGGCGCCGTCGACGGCGACGCCGCGGACACCGCGACCCGCTTCCTGACCCTGTGCGACGAGCGCGCCCTGCCCGTGGTGTCGCTCGTGGACACCCCGGGGTTCATGGTCGGCGCCGACGCCGAGCGGACCGCGACCGTGCGCCGTTTCGGCGCGCTGTTCCGGGCGGGGGCACGGCTGTCGGTGCCACTGGTGGCCGTCGTGCTGCGCAAGGCCTACGGCCTGGGGGCGATGGCGATGACCGGCGGCGACCTGCACGCCGCGCTGCTGACGGTGGCCTGGCCGACCGCCGAGTTCGGCGGCATGGGCCTGGAGGGCGCGGTGCGGCTGGGCTACCGCGCCGAGCTCGACGCGATCACCGACCCCGCCGCCCGCCGGGCCCGCTACGACGAGCTGCTCGCGGACTACTACGAGCGCGGCAAGGCGCTCGGCGTGGCCACCGTCGGCGAGGTCGACGACGTCATCGACCCCGCCGACACCCGCGACGTGCTGCTCCGCGCCCTCGACGGCGCCGGCCGGGGGTCCGCGGGTGGAGCGTGACGCCCGCGGGCTGCGCGCCGTCGTCGACGACCTCGTCGCGGGCCGCACCGGCCGGGCCCCGGCCGCCGACCGGTTCGCCTGCCGTTCCTCTCCGTCCGCGAGGACGGCCCCGGCGGGAGGAGCAGCCCTGGGCCGGCGGCGCCGTGTGCACGGTGTGGGACCGGCCCCTGATCCGGCACTCCGGACAGGTCCGGGCGCGCCGGGACGTGCATCGGGGCGGCCGACCGTGTACTGACTGGTGGTTGCCGTTCCGCCACTGCGTCGAGGAGGACCCCCCGTGGAGTTCGACATGCTGGTCGAGGTGCCCAAGGGCAGCCGCAACAAGTACGAGGTCGACCACGAGTCGGGCCGGATCCGCCTGGACCGGACGCTGTTCACCGCCACCCAGTACCCCGGCGACTACGGCTACATCGAGGACACCCTCGGCGAGGACGGCGACCCGCTCGACGCGCTGCTCGTCTCCACCGGGGAGCCGCTGTTCCCCGGCGTGCTGGTGCTCGTGCGGACCATCGGCATGTTCCGGATGACCGACGAGGCGGGCGGCGACGACAAGCTGCTCTGCGTGCCCGCGCACGACCCGCGGATGGAGAACCTGCGCGACATCCACCACCTGCCCGAGTTCCACCGCCGCGAGATCCAGCACTTCTTCGAGATCTACAAGGACCTCGAGCCGGGCAAGAGCGTCGAGGGCGCCGACTGGGCCGGGCGGGCGGCGGCGGAGGCGGAGCTGGAGGCGTCGCGGAAGCGGTTCCGCGAGAGCGGGCACTGACCGCCCCCGCCGGGGTTACCGTGGACCGATGAGCCCCAAGGCCGACTCCCGTCTCGCCGAGTTCCTGCGCCGCGTGCTCGCCGCCGGGGGCGACGCGTCACCGGTGGCGGTCATCTTCGGCGACGGCGCCGTCGCCGAGTCCCAGGAGTCCATGGCGCTGCAGTTCGCCGCGGCGGTGCGCGAGACCGGCCACGTCGAGCCGGTCGAGGGCGCCGGCCTGCGACGGGTGCGCGTCACCGAGGCGGGCCGGGAGTGGCTGGCGGACTACGACGGACGCTCCCGCGACCAGCACCCGCGGTTCTCCTCCTAGCCCCGCCGCCGGTCACACGGGGCGTCCGCCGACCCACACCCGGCGGACCCCGCGGGTCGCGCCGACGCCGGCGCCCGGGTCGCCGTCGACGAGCAGCAGGTCCGCCCGCAGCCCGGGCGCCACCCGCCCGCGGTCGTCGAGGCCGAAGCAGCGCGCGGGCAGCGAGGTCGCCGCGCGCAGCACCTCGACCGGGGAGTACCCGGCGCCGGCCAGCAGCTCCAGCTCCCCGTGCAGCGTGGCGCCGAGCGGGATCGTGAACGGGATGCCCGGCTGCTCGACCGAGTCGGTGCCGGCCAGCACCGTCACGCCCGCCTCCCGCATCGCGGCCACCGAGTCCCGCGCCACGTCGTAGCTCGTGCCGGGGACGCGGCCCGCGAGCACCGCCGCCACGCTCAGCGTCGGGATCACCACCCGGCCCGTCCCGGCCATCCGGTGCGCGAGCGCGGCGTCGACCGGGACGCCCATCGGGACGTGGGTGAGCACGTCGACGCCGGCGTCCACCGCGGCCGCCATCTCGCCGGCGTGGGTGGCGTGCGCGACCACCCGCCGACCGGCGTCGTGTGCGGCCGCGACGACCGCCCCGAGCACCTCCGGGGACGGGCCGCCGTGTCCCGGCGCCTCGAGCACGATCTTGACCAGGTCCGATCCGTCGGCGACCCGCCGCGCGACGCCCTCCGCGGCGCCCGCCGGGTCGGTGAGCACCGCGTACCCCGGCATGCCGAACTGCGCGTGCGGGCCGCCCGGCCCGATGAACGGCACCCCGGCGCTGAGGATCTGCGTCGTGCCGGCCGCGGCCCGCAGCGCGGCGGTCACCGACGGCGGCCAGGACGCCATGTCGACCGCCGTCGTCACGCCGTGCGCGGCGAGCGCGTCGAGGTGCGCGCGCTGCGACAGGTGGACGTGGGCGTCGATCAGGCCGGGCAGCAGGGTCGCACCCCGGAGGACCTCCGCACCGTCGGGGACGGTCACGTCCGGTCCCGCGGCGGTGATCAGACCGTCGGTGACGACGACGGTGCCGGCGCCGTGCAGCACCTCGCCGTCGAAGATCCGGTCGGCGGTGACGGCGAACGTGGTCATCGGGGTGCCCTCCGGTCGCGTTCCGGACGGACGCCGTGCGCGCCCGGCCCGTAGCGCCGCGGGCGGAGCGCCGCGACGCGTCGACGCGAGTGTGGCGCGTCGTCCGTCCGGTGCACCGGGGTGGCCCCCGCCGGACAATTCGTACTACCGTACGAATTGTGGACGGCCGACATCACCGCAGCGCGCGCACCCGCGCCGCCCTGCTCGACGCCGCGGTCGAGATCATCTGCACCCGGGGCGTCACCGCGGTGACCCAGCGCGCGGTGGCCGCCCGCGCGGGGACCTCGCTGGCCTCGACGACGTACCACTTCCGCACCGCCGACGACCTGCTCGTCGCCGCGTTCGAGCTGACCAGCGCCCGCACCATCGCCGAGATGCGGCGGATGGCCCGGGAGGCGGCCGAGCAGGGGCTCGGGCTCGTCGACGGCGCCATGGCCGTCGTGGCCCGCGCGCCCTACGGCGACCGCCTGCCCCCGGACGGCGTCATCCAGCTGACGCTCAGCGCGATCCACAACCCGCGCCTGCGGCCGATCGCCGACGCGTTCGTCGAGGACCTGGCGGGCCTGTTCGTCCCGCTCGTCGGGTCGACGGACACCGCACGCACCCTCGCCCGGTCGCTGTCCGGGCTGATCCTGCACGAGATGGCGCGCGGCACCGGGGAGCCCACCGCGACCATGCGCGCCGATCTCGAGCGGCTCTTCGCCGCGTTCGGTGTCACCGACGCCGCTCCCGTCCCGGTCCGCCACCACGAGGAGGAGCACCGATGACCACCACGACCGCCTGGCCGAGCTCCCGATCGAGCCGGTCCGCCGTGCTCGCCCAGTTCGGCGAGGGCCGGGCCGACCTGATGCAGTGGGCGCTGACCACGGGTGACCCCCTGGCCGACGCCGTCGTCGCCGAGATGCGCGAGATCGGGGCGGCGACCGCGCGCCCGCTGCTCACCCGGGGCATCGAGCACGGTCTCGGCTCCCTGACCGACCCGCCGCCCGCGCTCGCCGCCCTGCTCACCGCCACCGAGACCCCGCCCGCCTACGTCGACGACGACCTGCTCGACCTCGCGCCGCGGCCCTGGTTCAGCTCCCCGACCCCGGTGCACATCCTCTCGCTGAGCGCGGGGGCGCTGGTGCGGGTCTACGAGTCGCCCTCGATCGCGAAGGTCCTGTCCACCACCGGCCGGCTCGTCGACCGCGCGGAGCGGCGGCTGACCGAGACCGGGACCTGGCTGACCCAGGCGATGCTGCCCGGGGGCCTGCGACGCGGCGGACCGGGCTACGTCGCCACGCTCAACGTCCGCATGCTGCACGCGCACATGCGCGCGCTCGCCCTCGACCGCGGCTACGACAGCGCGGCCGACGGCGTGCCCGTCAACCAGGTGGACCTCGCGCGGACCTGGATGGACTTCACCCTCACCTCGTGGGTCGCCGAGGAGATGCTGGGCTTCGACCTCACCGGGCGCGAGCTCGCCGGGCTCTACCGCTACTGGTGGTACGTCGGGCACCTGCTCGGCATCGACGCCCGGCTCGTCGAGGGGATCACCGGCCACGACGCCGCCCGCCGGGTCGACGACCTCCTGCAGGCCGTGACCGGCCCGGTGTCCGACGAGTCCGCCCTGCTCACCGCCGCGACGCTGGACTCGATCGCGTCCCTGCTCCAGGACCTGCTGCGGGTGCCGGCCCGGCTCTCCCGGCCCGCGCTGGACGCCATCACCCGCCGCATCCACGGCGTCGCGACGAGCACGGACCTGCAGGTCCGTCCCGCCCCGGTCGCCGACGCGCTGCTGGGGCCCGCCGTCGCAGGCCTCCGGCAGGCCCGGGCGCGCCGCCGCCGCTCGCCGGAGCGCTGGCGGGCGGCCATCGACGCCGGCGTCGCCGCCGAGCGCGAGCGTGCGGGGTCCCCCGGCGAACCCACCGCCTACCAGCGCGGGGCCACCGGCTCGGCCGACTGACCCGGTACCCGCGGACGACAGGAGACCCCGCCATGCCGCGCACCATCGACATCGCCCTCCCCGACCTCACCGGGACGCTCGCCGTCGTCACCGGCGCCAGCGACGGCATCGGGGCCGTCATCGCCCGCCGCCTCGCCGCGGCCGGTGCCGAGCTGGTCATGCCGGTGCGCAACCCCGCCAAGGGCGAGCGTGCGGCCGAGCAGATCCGCGGCCGGGTCCCCGGCGCACGGATCACGACGCACCCCCTCGACCTGGCCTCGCTGGCGTCCGTCGCGGAGTTCGCCGGGCGGGTCGTGGCCGACGGCCGCCCGGTGCACGTCCTGGTCAACAACGCGGGCCTGATGAACCCGCCGACCCGCCGGACCACCCAGGACGGCTTCGAGCTGCAGTTCGGCACCAACCACCTCGGCCACGTCGCCCTCACCCACGGCCTGCTCCCGGTGCTGCGGGCGGGCCGGGCGCGGGTCACGAGCCAGACGAGCGTGTCGGCCCGTCGCGGCACGATCAACTGGGACGACCCGAACTGGGAGCGCTCCTACGACGTGAACCGCGCCTACACCCAGTCCAAGATCGCGACCGCGCTGTTCGGCCGTGAGCTCGACGCGCGCAGCCGGGCGGGCGGGTGGGGTATCACCAGCACCGTCGCCCACCCCGGGGTCTCCCCCACGAACCTGCTGGCCGCGCAGCCCGGCATCGGACGCCGGCGCGACACCCTCGGCGCCCGGATGGTGCGGCTGTCGTCGCGGATCGGGCTGGTCGGGACGGTCGAGTCGGCCGCACTCCCGGCCCTGCTGGCCGTGACCGGTCCCGACGGACGGGGCGGGCGGTTCTTCGGCCCGGCCGGACCGGGCGGCGTCGGTGGCGCGCCCGCGGAGCAGGAGCCGTGGCCGCCGCTGCGCAGCGCGGAGGACGCCGCACGGCTGTGGGAGCTGTCCGAGGGGATGGTCGGCCTGCGTTTCCCGGCCTGACCGGATCCGGGCGGACGCGTCGGCACCGTCCCGGGCCGGGGACGCTCAGGGCGCCATGGCCCGGCAGGCGCGGCGCGCGACGGCGTCGGCGTAGGCGTGGTCGAGCGGCCCCGTCCGCAGCTGCCACCGGTGGAACACCGGCGCGACGACGAGCTCGAACGCCTCGGTGTCGCCGACCGCGTCGTCGATCCGTCCGGCCGACCTCGCCGTCGCGAAGCGCTCGGCGAACAGGGCGATCTGGGGTGCGACGACCAGGTCGAGCACCCGGGCCCGGGTCGCGGTGTCGACCAGCGCCTCGACGCACAGGGCCCGCAGCAGCGCGTCCCACTCGGGCCGGGCGAGCTCGTCGACGACCGACCGCAGCACCACGGCCAGGTCCGCGGCCAGGTCACCGGTGTCCGGGACCGCGCCGCCGGCGGTCGCGGCGCGGTCGTTGCGGTGGGCGACGGCGTCGACCATCAGCGCGCCGCGGTGCGGCCACCGGCGGTAGATCGTCGCCTTCCCGACGCCGGCGCGGGCCGCGATCGCCTCGATCGTCACCTGCGGGTAGGGCAGCTCCGCCGCCAGCGCCAGGGCCGCCTCGAGGGTGGCCGTGCGCGCGCGTTCGGAGCGGCCGGGCGGGGCGCCGTCGCGGCTGTCGTTCTCCACGGGATACAGGGTAGCGTCCGAAACGGAACGTTCCGTATCGTTCTATGTGTACACGCCCACGACGACGAGGAGGGACCCATGACCACCCCCGAGAGCCCCGTGTGGTTCGTGACGGGCGCGGGCCGCGGGCTGGGCCGGGCACTGACCCGCGCCGCCCTCGCCGCCGGGGAGCGGGTGGTGGCGACGGTCCGGCGCCCCGACGCGCTCGCCGACCTGCGTGCGGACTTCCCGTCGGCGCTGCACGTGACGCGCGCCGACGTCCGCGACCGGGACGCCGTCGCCGCCGCGGTCACGGACGGCATCGCGCGGTTCGGCCGGCTCGACGTGGTCGTCAACAACGCCGGCCACGGTCTCGTCGGGACGGTCGAGGAGGTCTCCGCGGCCGAGGCGCGCGGCATCGTGGACACCAACCTGCTGGGCCCGCTGTGGGTGGCCCAGGCGGTGCTGCCCCACCTGCGCGCCCGGGGAGCGGGCCACATCGTGCAGGTGTCGACCACGGGTGCGGTCGGCGCGATGCCGGCACTGGGGCTCTACAACGCGAGCAAGTGGGGCCTGGAGGGCTTCTCCCAGGCGCTGGCCGGCGAGGTGGCGCCCTTCGGCATCCGCGTCACCGTCGCCCAGCTCGGCGGGTTCGACACCGGCTGGGCGGGCGCGGGCATGCACTACGCGAGTCCCGCCGGCGTCTACGACGACCTGCGGCGCGAGCTGTTCGGCACGGCCGAGGTCCCGTGGCCCGCCGACGGGCCCCTCGGAGCGCCCGTGGACGTGGCGGTCGAGGCCCTGCGCGCGCACGTCCGCGCACCGGACGGACCGTTCCGGCTCCTCGTCGGCGACGACGCGCCCGGCCAGGTCACCGCCGCGCTGCGGGCACGCTGCGCGGACTACGCCGGCGACGACCGGTTCGCCTGGCCGGTCCCGGAGGGCACGGCCTGACCGGGCGCGGACCGACGCCGGCGGGCGGCTCGGCGTTCGTGAAGCCAGACGATCACGAGCATGCAGACGTTCATGGCGGCCAGGATCAGCAGCGGCGGCCCCCCGGTCTCGGTCGAGCGGTCCACGGTGGACGTACCGCCCGCGGCCATGACGTTGTTGACGACACCGAGCAGCACGTTGTTGACGACGTGGAAGGCGATCGATGCCTCGAGTCCGCGGCTGAGGATCGCCATGAGACCGGTGCAGACGGCGATCAGGGCGAAGTAGCCGGCCAGCCACGGGTCGGTCGCCCCGTGGGCCGCGGCGAACACCACGACCGACACCGCGAGGCCGAGGGCGAGGGCCGGACGGGTCGCACGCACCCAGCTCGCCGCCGCGGGCAGCAGGACCCCGCGATAGGTCAGCTCCTCACCGGCCGCCTGCAGCGGGGTGGTGAGCAGGGTGACCGCCAGCAGGGCGACCGTGGTGCCGGAGATGCCGAAAGCGGTCCACGGTGTCGCCTCGGGCGCGACCAGTCCCATCGTCGCGAGACCCGCCGCCACCAGCGGGAGAGCGGCGGCGAGGTAGTGGACCAGCCGTCGCCGGTCGAACGCGCGACGTGGGCTGAGCAGCAGACGCCACGACGCCCCGGTCATCCGCATCAGCAGCAGGACCGCGACGACACCGGTGGCGGCGATGGACAGGTTGGCCGCAGCCGACTTGAGGGGCGTGAACTCGGAGGAGAACGGGTCGTCGCTGCCCTCGATGACGCCGACGACCGCCCAGGCGGCCAGCTGGAACCCGAGAAGACAGACGGCGATCGCGGCACCGAGCAGGAGCGGCTGCCACCACAGCAGCCGGACGTGGGCGCCGAACGGCCGCGTGAGGTCCACGGTGTCCGCGCCGTGGGCCACCGTTCCGAGGGGGACGGTGGCGTCGATCGACGTGGGCGGGGCCGGCCGGCGGGCGGGGTCGGGCATGGCGCTGTTCCTTCCGGTGGTGGTCGGCGCCGGGCGCGGGCACGCCGCACCCGTGGGAGAGGGGTGATCGATGTGGTGGGGGCGGTCCGCGGCGCACCGCGGTCCGGCGGCCGGGACCGGACCGGTCGTGTGTGGCCGCACTCAGCGGGTCAGAGCCATCCGCGTTCGTGTGCCAGGCGGGCGGCGTCGTGGCGGCCGGCGGTACCGGTCTTCTGCATCGCGCTGGACAGGTAGTTGCGGACCGTGCCGTGGGCGAGGTGCAGGCGGCGGGCGATGTGCGCCACGGAGTAGCCCGCGCGGGTCTCGGTCAGGACCTCGATCTCGCGGTCGGTGAGCGGACAGTCGTCGATCACCGAGGCCGCGAGGACCTCGTGGGCGATCCACCGTCGCCCGGCGCGGAGTTCGTGGATCACCCCGACGATGTCCTCGGGGTCCGCGCTCTTGCTCATGAACCCCTGCACCCCGAGCCGGAGCGCTCGGCGCAGGACTCCGGGGCGGGCGTGGCGGGTGAGCATGAGGACGAGCTGGTCGGGGTGGTCCTCCCGGATGCGGGCGACGGCGTCGAGACCGTTGGTGCCGGGCATCTCGAGGTCGATGACGAGCACGTCCGGACGGTGTTCGAGGGTCTCGCGCACCGCCTGCTCGCCGTCCTCCGCCTGCGCGACGACGGTGATCGTCCCGTCCAGCGGCAGCAACGATGCCATCGCGCTGCGCAGCAGCTTCTCGTCGTCGGCCAGCACGATGCGGGCGGTCGCCGGGCCGGTCACCGGTGCCCCGTCCCCTCGACGGCGGGGGTGTCGAGGAGGGCGGCGACGGTGAACGTCGTCGGCGTGGTGCTCACGTGCAGTCCCCCGCCGACCGCGACGAGGCGCTCGCGCAGGCGGGCGAGTCCGCGCAGCTCGAGCCCGGGACCCGCGTCGGTCTCGGTCTCGGTCTCGGTCTCGGGGCCGGGGTCGAGGCCGTCGTTCACGACCTCGATCCCGGTGGTCGACGCGGAGATGACGACGGTGCGCGGGTGGGCGTGGCGGAGCAGGTTGGTCGTGGCCTCGCGCAGCACCTGGGCCAGCAGCGGGTGGGCCGGGGCGTCGCCGGGGACGTGCCGGATCTCGACCACGATGCCGGCGGCCTCCCCGAGTCGGCGGGTGTTCTCCAGCTCGGCGGCCAGGTTGAGCTGGTGGCGGGCGTGGGCGAGCTCGCGGGTACCGGCGATGGCGTCGGTCGCGACCGCGCGGATCTCGGCGAGTTCGGCGTCGGCCGCCGCGGTGTCGCCGTTGCGGACGAGCACCTGCGCGTAGGCGAGCTTGAGCTTGATGACGTGCAGCGAGTGCCCGTGGATGTCGTGCAGGTCGCCGGCGAAGCGCATCCGCTCGTGGGCGATCGCCAACTCGCGCTCCGCCTGCCCGGCCCGTTCCAGGCGCCGGACGACGGTCCACGCCTGCTCGCTGACGACGATCACCCCGGCGACGAACAGGGTGCCCACCAGGGGGAGCAGGACGTACTGGCCGGCGAGGGCCACCGTGGGCGGCCGGGGCAGGAGCGCCGTGGCACCCGAGCCGGCGGTGACCGCGGCCAGGACGACGACCCACAGCCATCGGTGCCGCAGGCGCCCGGCCAGCAGCATGGACCCGATCAGCCCGAAGGGCACGAAGGTGATCGGGCTGGCGGCGGTCAGGGCGGCCACGAGCCAGTTCACACCGGTGAAGGCCAGCGCGAACACCGAGCTGCGCGGGTAACCGTCCAGGCTCCACTCGCGCAGCACCCCGAGGGCCAGGACCAGTCCGACGCCGGCGATGAGCCCGTCCCACCAGGTGTTCGCCGTGAGTACGACTCCGATCACACACAACGGCGCGATCGCGGCGAGAGCGGTGAGCATCGCGGTCCGCCGCACCTGCGTGGACACCGTGCCCGCACCCGCACCGGGATCCACGGCGACATCGCCACCGGTCGCGACGGTCCGGGTGGTACGGGTCCCGGTCACGGCCCTCCGGACGGTGTCGGTCACGACCGCGTCCGCTGCCGACGGTGCTGCTCGGCGAACCGTCCGATCACGGTCCTGCCGACCAGCGCCCCGATGAGCACGACCAGCGCCACCCACTGCAGGAACCGGTTCTGCAGGAAGAACCCGGTCACCGGTTCCGGCAGCACCGTGAACAGCCCCGTGTCGTGGAGCAGTCCGAAGTAGGCGATCACCACGGTCACGGACACGACGGTGACGCCGGTGAGGCTCATGTCCAGCAGCTTCGTGTTCATGGTCGACAACGGTCCGGCACGCTCCCTGTCGACGGTAGTGACATGGCGTCATGTCCTGCGACGACCGCACCCACTGTGCCATCGCCACCTCGCCCACAGAGGGTGGTTCACGCCGGACCCCGCCGACGACTCGTCGACCGGCACCGGGGACGACATCGACCGAGCCCTCGTCCACGAGTGTCACCAGGGCGGCGTGCACCGCGCCCGAGCACCGTCGTGCTGCTCGGCGAGCCCGCCTCCTCGTCCTCGGTCAGGCCGCGGTCCGCGACGCGTCACGGAGCGGCCGCGCCGGTAGCGGGGGCGGACCGGACCCGGTCGTCATGCCGGTACGGCGACCGTCGCGAACGGCGCCGCGTCCTGGGCGCAGACCGTGCCCGGGCGGGGCAGGGTCAGGCCCGTCAGGTAGGCCACCTCGGCCCGGGCCGCACACGCGCTCGGATTGAGGAACACCGTGTGGCCGTAGCCGCGCACGGTCAGCAGCCGCGACCCGTTGTCCAGCTCGTCCACCATGCGCGTCGCGTTGGAGATCGGCGTCGCCGGGTCCGAGGTGGTGTTGAGTACGAGCAGCGGCGTCCGGCTCCGGTCGAACGGGCCGCGGAACGGCGCTGCCGCCTTCACCGGCCAGGTCGAGCAGATCTCGTCGGTCCACAGCGCGTCGAGGGCGATCGGCCCGTCACGACGTTCGGCCTGCGCGGCCAGGGCCGGGAAGTGCGCGGTCGGCGCGACCGGCGAGTCGCCGCACTGGATCGCCGTGGACGACTCGGCGCCCGGGTAGGGCCCGACCCCCGCCGGCGGCGGCTCGGGCGTGACCGGCGGCGGGACCGGCGTGTCACGCAGGCGCCACAGCTTCTCCAGCGCCGTGCCCAGCCCGCTCCAGCCGCTCGCCGAGTTGCCGGCCACCGGGCTGGTGAACGGCTGGACGATGTCCAGCCCGTCGGACGCCTGCGACAGCAGCTGCTCGTAGGTGATCGGCACGCCGCCGAAGGAGATCGGCCCGCGACGCAGCCGGTCGAGCAGCGTCGCGAACTTGGCGTGGGTCGTGGCCGGGCTGCCCGCGGAGAAGGGGCAGTGGACGGTGTCGGTCCGCCCGCACAGCGTCAGGAGGTCGTCGAACACCTGGGCGGCTGCCGGCCCTGACCCGATGCGCCCGCCGGTGCCCGAGGTCGACCCGGGCCGCCCGATGCCCGTCCAGGAGCTGGGGGCGACGTTGCCGTCGAGCACGAGCGCGCGGACCTTGTCCGGGAACATGGCGGCGTAGGTCGCGCCCAGGAACGTGCCGTAGGACAGGCCGAGGTAGCTCAGCTTCGCGTCGCCGACGGCCTGGCGCAGGTGGTCGAGGTCGCGCGCGGTGTCGGCGGTCGAGACGTGCGCGAGCAGGTGCTGCGTGTCGCGGCGGGCGCACCGCTGCCCGAACTCGCGGTAGGTGGCGATGTAGGCGCGCTGTGCCGCGGCGCCGACAGGGAAGTACTGGGCGTCGCCCAGGAATGCGAGCTCCTGGGCGAGGTTGTCGAAGCACTGCGGCGGGTTGCTCTCCGCGACGCCGCGCGGGTCCCAGCTCACGATGTCGAAGCGCTCGTTCAGGCCCTTCGGCAACAGCGAGATCCAGCCCGGGATCTGGCCGGTGCCCGAGCCGCCGGGCCCGCCGGGGTTGAGGAACAGGCTGCCGATGCGCGGGCCGGGGCCGGTGGCCGGGCGGCGCACGAGCGAGAGCGTGATCGACGGCCCCTGCGGGCGGGCCCAGTCGAGCGGAACCGGGACGGTGGCGCACTGGAACCCGCCGGCCTGCCCGCCGCCGCTGTCCGGATCGCACACGCCCCACGTCACGGTGGGTGCAGGGGGCCGGGGCGACGCCTCCGCCGGGCCGGCGACGAGCCCGAGCGCGGCCAGCGCGGCCGCGCCCACCGCCACGAGGCGGCGTGCCACGCGGCTCACCGGGCACCCGTCAGCGGCTGGTCGCCCGTGCCGGTGGCCGAGGCGCCCGGGTGCAGGTCGAGCTCCTCCGCCTCACGGGCGTAGCGCGGGTACGACAGCCTCCCGCGCGTGACGACCAGCAGCACCGCGGCGAGCAGCACGCAGGCGATCGTCTGCCCCAGCCCGATGGCCTGGTCGGCCGCCTCGTGCGAGATCACGCCGCGCTCGGCGAGATCTTGCAGGTAGGTGACGGTGCCGTCGACCGAGCCGTGCATGAGGATCGCGAGCAGCAGGCTGGCGCGGGTGTTGTTCGTCAGCCAGGTGAAGGCGAAGGTGAGGGCGGTCGTGGTGACCACGAAGATCGCGAGCCCCGTCACGCCGTCGACGAAGCCGGTCGCGAACCAGACCGGCACGTACAGGAAGAAGTGCCACGCGCTCCACAGCACGCCGAGCAGGAACGTGCCCCTCAACGCCCCGAATCGGTGCTGCATCCGCGGCAGCGCGAACCCGCGCCAGCCCGTCTCCTCGAACAGCGGGCCGAAGACGAAGTGCACGATGTAGGCGGCCGGGTAGGCGGTCAGCGACGCCGGCGCGAACGCGACGACGATGTCCGGCGTGCCCAGCGCCGCCGCGACGAGCATCGCCGCCCCCGGCAGCAGCACGATCGCGACCAGCCACCACTGTGCGCCGACGCGCCAGGACACGAGCCGCTGCAGCAGGCGGCGCACGCCCGCCCGCCCCTGCGTGACGGCCGTCAGCGCGAACGCGGTGCCGGTGACCCCGACGGCGATGCCGGGCAGGACGTAGAACGCGGGCGCGTGCCGCTCGGCCGAGAACGGCGGCAGGCCCAGGACGACGACGGGCACCCACAGCAGCCAGCTGACCGCGTAGGAGCACACGAAGAACGCCGTGAGCGGATGGGAGCGGATCCCGACGACGATCCGGTTCGGACGGGTGTACCGGGACACGACAGGCCTCCAGGGGCGTCGGGGCGAGGCCGTACACGGTGAGCGTGCCCGCGCGCCTCGAACCAGAGGCTTCTGCTACTTGACCGCCGGCTCGGTGGGCCGACCGTGCACGCGCAGGCGGTCGCGCGGGTCGAGACCATGCAACGGCTCCCTCCCGGCCCGACCGGGCACCCGGCCGCAGCTCGTCGAGCAGATCCACGTCGCTGGACGGGGTGGGCTCGCCGCGGGCGACGGAGCCGAACACGAGAAGCGTCGCGATGCGGTACCGGCGGCACGCCTCGTCGAGCTGCGCCGTGTCGACTCCGTCGAGGACGTCGGCCTGCACCGGCGCAGGCCCTCCTGCCGGCCCGATCTCGTCGGACTTCCGCGTCACGTCGGGACGCAGGCCGCGCCCGCGCGGGTCCGGCGTGTCACGCTCTCCAGGATCACCGATCGTGGAGGCAGCGAACTCTGCTCAGGGACGTGGGCGCGGCAGGGTTCGAACCTGCGACCGCTCGGGTGTAAACCGAGTGCTCTCCCGCTGAGCTACGCGCCCGGGACGGTCACATCTTCACACGGCCGACAGCGCCCGCCGCCACCCGTCCTGGTCCCGCGGCTGCCCCGGCTGGTTCACCTCCGCGAAGGCCACGGTCCCGTCCGGGCGGACCAGGAAGGTCCCCCGCACGGCCATGCCCTTGTGCGCGTCGAACACCTCGTACGCCGAGGCGACGGCCCCGTGCGGCCAGAAGTCCGACAGCAGCGGGAACCCGAACCCCGCCGAGGAGGCCCAGGCCCCCAGCGCGAACGTCGGGTCGCACGAGATCGCCAGCACCTGGGTCGAGGAGTTCTGGAAGTCCCCGAGCGTCGACTGCACCGCGGTCAGTTCGCCACCGCAGATCCCGGAGAACGCGAACGGGAAGAAGACCAGCAACGCCGAGCGCCCCGACCCGAGCACCGACCCCAGCGAGACGGGGGCGCGGTGCTGGTCGGGGAGCTCGAAGTCCGGCGCGCGGTCGCCGACGACCGGGCTCAGCGCTTGCCCTTGCCCTGCTTCGGCGGGACGAGCTTCGAGCCGACCCAGTCCTCCCCCAGCGTCGCGTTGGACGTCTGGGACAGCCCGGCGGTCGGTGCCGCCTCGGCGATCTCGGAGGGTTCGATGTGGCCGTCACGGCCGGTCTTCGGCGTCAGCACCCACACGAACCCCTCGTCGGAGAGGGGTGTCCGTGCGTCGACGAGGGTGTCGATGAGGTCGCCGTCGCCGTCGCGGAACCACAGGAGGACGACGTCGATGACCTCCTGGGCGTCCTCGTCGAGGAGCTCCTCGCCGGTCGTCTCCTCGACGGCTTCCCTGACCTGGTCGTCGACGTCGGTGTCGTAGCCGAGTTCCTGGACGATCATGCTCGGCTCGATGCCAAGCTTTGCCGCGATGTCGGACGCACCGGCATCTGCCGCGGTCACCACTCGTTCCCCTTTCACGCTGCTCACGCAGTCCATCGTCATCGGTTCCGCGTGCGGGCGCCACCCTTCGCGCGAAATCGGATGGGGCATCCGATCACGGGGGCACGACCGGATGCAACCGGCCGGCGGGCCCGCGGCGATGACGCGCAGGTCACCCGGCCCTCCGTTCAGTTACGTACGAGTAGTACCTATCCTCGCGCCCAGCACCCGAAACCGTGAACGACGAGTTTCGGGCCCGCGCCGGAACGGGCACGATGGACGTATCCACGCCACGACCGCTCACTCCGGCCGGCAGCGCCGCCCCACCGACCCGCGGATCGGGAGGCGTCAGGCGGCGAGGACGACAGGGCCGGGCGATCCCGGCCACCGACGGACCAGGCAGGGAGAACCCTTGACCGCGCAGAGCAGCAAGGCCGGCAGTTCGGACAACGGGGACAAGCCCCGCGTCAACGTCATCCGGGGCGGGCTCGCGGCCCATCTGCCCGACATCGACCCCGAGGAGACCGCCGAGTGGCTGGACTCCCTGGACGCGGTCCTCGACAACGCCGGCCGGCAGCGCGCCCGCTACCTCATGCTGACCATGCTCCAGCGTGCCCGGGAGAAGCACGTCGGCGTCCCCTCGCTGACGACCACCGACTACGTCAACACCATCCCGACCGACCAGGAGCCCTGGTTCCCGGGTGACGAGGAGGTCGAGCGGACCTACCGGCGCTGGCTGCGCTGGAACGCCGCGATGACGGTGCACCGCGCGCAGCGCCCGGGCATCGGCGTCGGCGGCCACATCTCGTCCTACGCCTCGTCCTCGACGCTGTACGAGGTCGGCTTCAACCACTTCTTCCGCGGCAAGGAGCACCCCGGCGGCGGCGACCAGGTCTACATCCAGGGCCACGCCTCCCCCGGCATCTACGCCCGCGCCTTCCTCGAGGGACGGCTGTCGGAGGACCGCCTCGACGGCTTCCGCCAGGAGCTCAGCCACGCCGGCCCGGGCGGCGGCCTGCCGTCCTACCCGCACCCGCGCCTCATGCCGGACTTCTGGGAGTACCCCACGGTCTCGATGGGCATCGGGCCGATGAACGCGATCATGCAGGCGCGGTTCAACCGCTACCTGGGCGACCGCGGCTTCAAGGACACCAGCCAGCAGCAGGTGTGGGCCTTCCTCGGCGACGGCGAGATGGACGAGCCCGAGTCGCGCGGCCTGATCCACGTCGCGGCGAACGAGGGCCTGGACAACCTCAACTTCGTCGTCAACTGCAACCTGCAGCGCCTCGACGGCCCGGTCCGCGGCAACGGCAAGATCATCCAGGAACTGGAGGCGTTCTTCCGGGGCGCCGGCTGGAACGTCATCAAGGTCATCTGGGGCCGCGAGTGGGACTCGCTGCTGCACGCCGACCGCGACGGCGCCCTGATCAACCTGATGAACACCACGCCCGACGGCGACTACCAGACCTACAAGGCCAACGACGGCGCCTACGTCCGCGACCACTTCTTCGGCCGCGACCCGCGCACGAAGTCCCTGGTCGAGCCGATGAGCGACGCCGAGATCTGGAAGCTCAAGCGCGGCGGCCACGACTATCGCAAGGTCCACGCCGCCTACGCCGCGGCGACCGCGCACCACGGCCAGCCGACCGTCATCCTGGCCAAGACCATCAAGGGGTACGGCCTGGGCACGCACTTCGCGGGCCGCAACGCCACCCACCAGATGAAGAAGCTGACGCTCGACGACCTCAAGCAGTTCCGCGACGAGCAGCGCATCCCGATCAGCGACAAGCAGCTCGAGGCCGACCCGTACCTGCCGCCGTACTACCACCCCGGCGAGTCCGACGACGCGATCCAGTACCTGCGCGAGCGCCGCCGCCAGCTGGGCGGGCCGCTGCCGTCGCGCCGCACCACCAGCAAGCCGCTGGTGCTGCCCGGGGACAAGGTCTACGACTTCGTCAAGAAGGGCTCGGGCAAGCAGGAGGTCGCCACGACGATGGCGTTCGTCCGGCTGCTGCGCGAGCTCATCAAGGACAAGGAGATCGGCGCCCGCTTCGTGCCGATCATCCCGGACGAGGCCCGCACGTTCGGCATGGACTCGATGTTCCCGAGCCAGAAAATCTACAACCCGAACGGCCAGAACTACACCTCGGTCGACGCGGACCTGATGCTCGCCTACAAGGAGTCCGAGCAGGGCCAGATCCTGCACGAGGGCATCAACGAGGCCGGGTCGGTCGGGTCGTTCACCGCGGCCGGCACGTCGTACGCCACGCACGACGAGCCGATGATCCCGATCTACATCTTCTACTCGATGTTCGGCTTCCAGCGGACCGGCGACTCGATCTGGGCCGCCTCGGACCAGATGGCCCGCGGGTTCCTGGTCGGCGCCACCGCCGGGCGGACCACGCTGACCGGCGAGGGCCTGCAGCACAACGACGGGCACTCGCTGCTGCTGGCCGCGACCAACCCGGCGATCGTCGCCTACGACCCGGCGTTCTCGTTCGAGGTCGCGCACATCGTCCAGGACGGCCTGAAGCGGATGTTCGGGGAGGACCCCGAGAACGTCATCTACTACCTGACCGTCTACAACGAGCCCTACGTCCAGCCCAAGCAGCCCGAGGACGTCGACGCCGAGGGCATCCTGCGCGGCATGTACCGCTACGCGCAGGCGCCCGAGGGCAACGGCCCGGTGGTCCGCCTGCTGGCGTCGGGCGTCTCGATGCCGTGGGCGCTGCAGGCGCAGCGGATGCTGGCCGACGAGTGGGACGTGCGCGCCGAGGTCTGGTCGGTGACGTCGTGGGGCGAGCTGCGCCGCGACGGCGTCGAGGCCGAGCACGCGAACCTGCTCAAGCCCGGCGACGACCCGGTCGTGCCGTACGTGACCTCGAAGCTCGGCGAGGGCGAGCACGGCGACGCCCCCGTCGTCGCGGTCTCGGACTGGATGCGTGCGGTGCCCGACCAGATCCGCCAGTGGTCCCCGGCGCCGTTCCTGTCCCTGGGCACCGACGGGTTCGGCCTGTCCGACACCCGCCCGGCCGTCCGCCGCCACTTCGCGGTCGACGCCGAGTCCATCGTCGTCGGCGCGCTGTCGGCGCTGGCGAAGCAGGGCCTGGTGAAGACCGAGACCGCGGCCGAGGCCGCGGCCGGCTACAAGATCGACGACCCGCAGGCCGCCGGCCCGCAGATCGGCGACGGCGGGGCCGCCTGACCCCGTCCCGTCCGCGACGGCCCGCCTCCCGCACCGGGAGGCGGGCCGTCGTGCATTTCGCCCCTCCCAGGGCGGCGCAGATCACGATAGGCTCCGCGCGACGGCTGTCACCACGATCACTCGTCGGCGCGACACGCCGTCCTGACCAGGGCGCGGACCGTGTGCGTCGCTGGCCGGCGGCCCGGGGCGAGGTGTCCCGGACCGATGATGTGAGGAGCAGGAATGGCAGAGGGCACCGTCAAGTGGTTCAACAGCGAGAAGGGCTACGGCTTCCTCGCTCCCGACGGTGGTGGTGCGGACGTGTTCGTGCACTACTCGGCGATCCAGACGAACGGCTACAAGACCCTCGACGAGGGGCAGCGCGTGTCGTTCGACATCGAGCAGGGCCAGAAGGGCCCGCAGGCCAGCGGCGTCACCCCGCTGTGACCGGTCCGGTCACCGCGCCGCGGTGACCGGCGACCTCGTACCGGCCCGGGCGCCGTCGTCCGGGCCGCGGCCCGTCGCGCCCGGGTGGCTCACCACCCCAGCGCCGCGTGCATCTCCCACACCAGGATCTCGGCCCCGTCCGGTCCGGCGGTGACCCGCCGGCCGCCGTCGTCGACGAGCCTGGCCGCGTCCCCGGTCGCGAGCGCGTCACCGGGCACGTCCTCCAGCCCCGCGGCCCCGCGCGCCACGAACGCGTGCACGAACGGCGCCGCCGGCAGCGAGCCGGCCGAGCCCGGGGCGAGCCGGAACACCGTCAGCGCCGCCGCGCGCTGACGCAGGCCCAGCAGCGCGCTCCCGCGGTGGCGGGCCAGCCCGGACGCGAGCACGAGCGGCTCACCGGCCGTGGGCCGCGCGTCGCGCACCGCGTGCAGCGGGTCGCCGCCCGGCTCGTCGGGCACCACCCACATCTGCACGAACCGCACCCCGGTCTGCGGCGTCGCGACCTCGGAGTGGCGCACACCGGACCCGGCGCCGAGGTACTGCACCCGCCCGGGCCCGACGCGGGTGGTGCGGCCGCTGCCGGAGTCGCGGTGCTCCAGCTCGCCCTCGAGGACCCAGGTGAGGATCTCGGTGTCGCGGTGCGGGTGCTCGTCGTAGCCGTGCCCGGGCACGAGCCGGTCCTCGTCGTGCAGCAGCAGCAGGCCGAAGTGGGTGTTGGCGGGGTCGTACTCGGCGCCGGTGGTGAAGCTGTGCCACGACTCGATCCGGCCGGTGGCGGTGTGCTGCCTGCGGCCGGCCCGGTGCAGGGTGACGTGCGGGTCGCGTGGCCCGTCGTGCGCTGTGGGTGTGCCCATCGTCGTGTCATGCTGCCGCACGTGCACCGCCACCCGGTCGCGGCCGCGACGCTGCGCCGCCTCGAGCTCGCCTCCTCGCCGCTGGCCGCGGCGTGCCTGGCCGAGATGGAGCGGCGCTGCCCGTGGTTCACCCGGCTGCCCGCCGACCAGCGGGCGGGCGTCTCGCTGGTGACCCAGACCGGCGTCGCGAACTTCGTGGCGTGGCTGCGCGAGCCCGACCGCACCACCCCGTTGACCGCCGAGGCGTTCCGGATCGCGCCGCGCGACCTGGCCCGGCGGATCAGCCTGCGCCAGACCGTGGAGCTGGTGCGCATCGCGGCCGACGTGTTCGAGGAGCACCTGCCCCCGCTCGCCGACGGCACCGACGAGCGTCACGAGCTGACCGAGGCGGTGCTGCGCTTCGGCCGCGAGATCGCGTTCGCGGCCGCCACCGTCTACGCCGGGGCCGCGGAGTCCCGCGGTGCCTGGGACGCCCGGCTGGAGGCCCTCGTCGTCGACGCCGTGCTGCGCGGCGACTCCGACGGCGCGCTGGTCTCGCGCGCCGCCGCGCTGGGCTGGGACCCGGCGGCACCGGTGCACTGCCTGGTCGGCGCGGCGCCCGGCGCGGGCCCGGAGTCCCCGCAGCTGATCGTGGAGCTGCGCCGGGTGGCCGCCCGGCTCGGGCACGACGTGCTGGTCGGCGTCCAGGGGCGGCGCCTGGTCGTGCTGCTGCACCTGCGCGGGCGCCCGGCCCGCCGCGTCACCGACCGGCTCGCCGAGCGGCCCGGCCCCGGGGACCGTCCGGCCGGCGCCGTACCGCCCGCGGGGCGGGGCGAGCGGACCGCCGGCACCGGCACCGCCACCGCGCACGTCCTGGCCGAGGTGGCCGCGCACTTCGGGCCCGGGCCGGTCGTCTCCGGACCGTCGAGCACCGACCTCGCCACCGCGGGCGCCGCCGTCGCCGAGGCCCTCGCCGGGCTCGCCGCCGCCCCCGGCCACCCGGACGCCCCGCGCCCGGTCGACGCCGCGGACCTGCTGCCCGAGCGCGCGCTGCACGGCGACCCGGCGGCGCGGCGGCGGCTCGCCGAGGACGTCCTCGCCCCGCTGCACGACGCGGGCGGCGAGCTCCTGCGGACCCTGGCCGCGTACCTCGAGGGCGGCGCCAGCCTGGAGGGCTGCGCGCGCACGCTCTACGTGCACCCCAACACCGTGCGCTACCGGCTGCGGCGCATCGGGGAGCTCGTCGGGCGCTCCCCCACCGACCCGCGGGAGGCCTTCGTGCTGCGCGCGGCGCTGGTCGCGGACCGCACCGCACGGGCGGGCGGCGGCCCCGCCGTCGCCGCGCACACCCCGCTGACCCCCCTCGACCCGGGCGGGGCGCATGATCACGAGGCGGACGACGCGCGCGTCCCGGTCGGCGGCGCGTTGTCGTGAACCCTACAAACACCGACCCCTACGTATCGGTAACGAGGCCCCCGTCACACCGGCCGTTGGTAGGTTTCCTCCAACTTCGGTGCGCGGACTTCGTCGTAACCGGTATCCCGATGCCACCCCCGAGAGGTGTGTGATGTCCCGGTGATCGCCCTGCTCGCGCCCGGCCAGGGGGCCCAGACCCCCGGCATGCTCGCCCCGTGGCTGGAGGATCCCGCCGCCGCGGAGGCCGTCGCCGGCTGGTCCGAGGCCGTCGGCCTGGACCTCGTCCGCCTGGGCACCACCGCCGACGCCGGCGAGATCACCGACACCGCGGTCACCCAGCCGCTGATCGTCACCCTCGGGCTGCTGGCCGCGCGCCGGCTGCGCGAGCGCGTCGAGCTCCCGCCCGCGACGGTCGTCGCCGGGCACTCGATCGGCGAGATCACCGCCTGCGCGATCGCCGGGGTCCTGACCGACGACGCCGCGGTCGCCCTCGCCGGGGTCCGCGGCCGCGAGATGGCCGCCGCCTGCGCCGCCGCACCCACCTCGATGGCCGCCGTCCTCGGCGGCGAGGAGGAGGTCGTGCTGGCCCGTCTCGCGGAGCTGGGCCTGGACCCGGCCAACCGCAACGGCGCCGGGCAGATCGTCGCGGCCGGGGCGAAGGAGGCGATCACCGAGCTGGTCGCCGCCCCACCGGAGAAGGCGCGGGTCAAGGAGCTCCCGGTCGCGGGGGCGTTCCACACCGCGCACATGGAGCCCGCCCGTGCCGCGCTGGAGAGCCACGCGGGCTCGGTCCCGGTGTCGGACCCCACGCTGACCCTGCTGTCCAACGCCGACGGCGGCACCGTCGACTCCGGGGCCGAGGCGCTGCGCCGCCTGGTCGCCCAGGTGACCCGCCCGGTCCGCTGGGACGCCTGCATGGACACCCTCGCGGCCCGCGAGGTCGGCGCGACCCTCGAGCTGCCCCCGGGCGCGACGCTGACCGGGCTGGTCAAGCGCGCGGTCAAGGGCACCCCGACGCTCGCGCTGAAGACCCCCGAGCAGCTCGACGCGGCCGTCGACCTGATCTCCGAGCACGGGAAGTGAGCCGCATGCGTCTCGCCCAGCCGGTCGCCGGCGCCCGCTTCCTGGGCATCGGCAGCTCCCAGCCCTCCCACGTCGTCACCAACGCCGACCTGGAGAAGCGCGTCGAGACCGACGACGCCTGGATCCGCAGCCGGGTCGGGATCGCCGAGCGCCGCATCGCCGACGCCGACACCACCCTGCCGCAGATGGCGATCGAGGCCGGGCGGGCGGCACTGGCCGACGCGGGCGTCGACCCGTCCGCGATCGACGCCGTCGTCGTCGCCACCTGCACGATGCCCAACCCGATCCCCAACGCCGCGGCCCAGGTCGCGACCGGGGTCGGCGCGAACGGCGTCGCCGCGTTCGACCTGAACGCCGCCTGCGCCGGCTTCTGCTACGCCACCGCCGTCGGCGCGGACATGATCCGCTCCGGCAGTGCGCGTCACGTGCTGGTGATCGGCGCGGAGAAGCTGTCGGACTGGGTCGACTGGGACGACCGCTCGACCTGCATCATCTTCGCCGACGCCGCGGGCGCGGCCCTGCTGGGCCCGGCCACGACCGAGGACGAGGTCGGTGTCGGCCCCGTCGCCTGGGGCAGCGCCGGGGACATCGCGTCCACCATCCGGATCCTGTCGGAGTCGACGAACAAGCTGCACCAGGAGGGCCAGTCGGTCTTCCGCTGGGCGACGACGGCGATCGCCCCGGTCGCGCTGGAGGCCGTCGACCGGGCCGGGCTGACCCCGGCCGACATCGACGTGCTGATCCCGCACCAGGCGAACCTGCGCATCGTCGAGGCGATCGCGAAGAAGCTGCGCCAGAAGGGCGCGCGCGAGGACATGGTCGTCGCCGACGACATCGTGCACTCGGGCAACACCTCGTCCGCGTCGATCCCGATGGCGCTGGACCACATGCGCGCCGCCGGCCGGGTACGGTCCGGCGACGTGCTGCTCCTCGTAGGCTTCGGCGCAGGGCTGTCCTACGCCGGACAGGTCGTGGTCTGCCCCTGACGGGCGCCGCGACCTGGCACAGAACCCCAACCACCGCGCAAGGAGAACCATCGTGGCTGACAACGCCGAGATCCTGTCCGGGCTGGCCGAGATCGTCGAGGAGGTCGCCGGCATCGACACCGCCGAGGTGACCCCGGAGAAGTCCTTCGTGGACGACCTGGACATCGACTCGCTGTCCATGGTGGAGATCGCCGTACAGGCCGAGGACAAGTTCGGCGCCAAGATCCCGGACGACCAGCTCGCCGAGCTCAAGACCGTCGGCGACGCCGTCGACTTCATTTCCAAGCACCAGTGAGCCCCACCGGCGGGCAGCACGCACGCCCCGCCGGGGAGAAGGAGACGTCATGACCGACGGAGTGGTCGTCACCGGTTTCGGGGCCACCACCCCGCTCGGCGGGGACGCCGCCTCCACCTGGGAGGCGCTGCTCGCCGGCAAGTCCGGGGTGGGCCCGACCCGGGCCGACTGGACCGAGCGGTTCGACCTGCCGGTGCACATCTCGGCCCAGCTCGCGGTGGAGCCCACCGAGGTCCTGCCCCGCGTGCAGGCCCGCCGGATGGACCGCTGCGAGCAGGTCGCGATGGTCGCCGCCAAGGAGGCCTGGGAGCACGCCGGGCTCGGCGCGGTCCCCGGCGAGGACGGGGCCGCCGTCGAGGGCGAGCGGCTCGCCGTCGTCATCGGGGCGGGGATCGGCGGGGCGCCGACGCTGCTCGCGCAGGACGACCTGCTCGAGGAGCACGGCCTGCGCAAGGTCTCGCCGCTGACCGTGCCGATGCTGATGCCGAACGGCCCGGCCGCGCTGGTCAGCCTGGAGTACAAGGCCAAGGGCGGGGTGCACTCCCCCGCCTCGGCGTGCGCGACCGGCGCCGAGGCCCTGGCCTGGGCCTACAAGCTGCTGCGCGACGGGGAGGTCGACGTCGTCCTCGCGGGCGGCGCCGAGTCCTGCATCGTGCCGATCACCGTGGCCGGCTTCGTCCAGTCCCGGACGCTGTCCACCCGCAACGACGACCCGGAGCGCGCCTCCCGGCCGTTCGACACCGGGCGGGACGGCTTCGTCCTCGGCGAGGGCGCCGGCGTGCTGGTGCTCGAGCGCGAGGAGTTCGCGAAGGCGCGCGGCGCGACCGTGCACGGCCGCCTCGCGGGCATCGGCCTGACCTCGGACGCGTACCACATCACCGGGCCCGACCCGGAGGGCGAGGGCCAGATCCGGGCGATGACGAAGGCGGTGGCCGGGGCCGGCCTGTCCGCCTCCGACATCACCCACGTCAACTGCCACGCGACCTCGACCGTCGTCGGGGACGTGGGCGAGGCGACGGCGGTGAAGCGGGCGCTCGGCGACCACCCGGTGCTCACCGCGCCGAAGTCGGCGCTCGGGCACCTCGTGGGTGGCGCCGGGGCCGTCGAGGGGATCATCGCGCTGCTCACCGTGCGCGACGACATCATCCCCGCGACGCTCAACCTCGTCGACAAGGACCCCAAGGTCGAGCTGGACGTCGTCGCCGGCGAGCCGCGCAAGACCGTGGTCGACGCGGCCGTCAACAACTCGTTCGGCTTCGGCGGGCACAACGCCTCGCTGGTGTTCACCAAGGCCTGACGGCTCGTGGACGGTTCCCGGGGCCGCGCCCCGGGAACCGCTCCCGGCCTCAGCAGGGTGCGCGCAGGACCCCGTTCGGGTCGCCGACGCCGAGCCGCGGCGGGGACCCCGCCATCGGGTAGGCCACCTGCCAGCAGATCCGTCCGACCTGCAGGCCGGGCGGGCCGTCGTCGGGGGCCTGGACGCTGACGAAGCGCACCAGCGCGAGCACCCCGCCACCGGGCGCGGGGTCGATGCGGTCGATCCGGATGGTGCCGTCGGTGGTCGAGCCGATCCCGTCGAGCCACGCCTCGCGGGTCTCGCGGCCCGCGGTCTCCGGGCTGACGACGCGCGTCCAGGTGGCGTGGTCGCGCCCGTTGACGGCGTTGAAGTACAGCTGCACCTGCTCCAGCACGAGCTGCGCGGCCGGATGCTCGGCCGCCCCCGCGCTGACGCTCACGACGCCGCTGCCGGCCCCGCTGTCGGGCACCGCGGGCGGCGCGGACGCCGGCGCCACCCCGGAGCGGGTCGCGCCGGACACCGTCCACGCGAACCCGCCGACGGCCACGAGCGCCACCAGCAGCACACCGGCCGTGATCGCCGCCCGCCCGTTCACCGTCGCCCCCCGACCATGCCGGACAGTCTGCCCGGCGGCGGAGCGCTCAGCCGACCCGGTGGGTCAGTAGGGTGACGGCGGCGCCGTCGCCGGCGAAGCGGAAGGACTCCAGCTCGTCGTCCCAGGCGGTGCCGAGCAGCTGGTCCAGGCGTCGCGACAGCCCGGCCCCGCCGTGCTCGGCCATGACCGCGCGCAGCTGGTCCTCGGGCAGCACGACGTCACCGTTGGCGCTGGTGCGCCCGTGCCACATGCCCAGGCCCGGGACGTGCATGAACCGCTCCCCGTCCATGCCGGGGCTCGGCTCCTCGGTCACCTCGAACCGCAACATCGACCAGGCCCGCAGCGCACCGGCGAGTGCCCCGCCGCTGCCGGCGGGACCGCTCCACGTGCACTCGGCCCGCATCTGCCCAGGCGCGACCGGCTGCGCGGACCACTCGAGGGAGACCCGCGTTCCGAGAACGCCCGAGAGCGCCCACTCGACGTGCGGACAGACCGCAGTCGGCGACGAGTGGACGAACACCACTCCGCGTGTGCTCACTGCCAACCTCCGCTGTCGTCGACGAGGATCGTCTTCCCCTACGTCCTCGGCGTGCGGCGGCGTGTGCTGGAGACCCGCGGTACGGATGTGCTGCGTGTGGGTGTGGTGACCTCCGTGGCGTGTGTGGACGATCGGTGGCCTCACTCTGCCCGATTCCGCTCCGGGGAGCCACCCCGACACGACCACCGGGTGAACCGGCCACGGCGTGTCGCGCCCCGGCGCGCGGGTCAGGCGGTGTAGGTGGCGAGGACCGCGCCGGTGGCCGGGTCGGGCGCCTCGCGGCGGCGCAGCTCGCCGCGGTCGGCGAGCACGTCCAGGTGCGCCCCGGTCTCCAGCACCGCGAGCATCCGGTTGAACAGGTCCATGTCCCCGAGCCGGTGCTCGCGGCGGGTCCAGCGCAGGACCCGGGCGACGGCGTCGGCCGTCGGGTGACCGGCGGCGACGGCGTCGCGGCACTGGGCGAGCCGGACGTCGTGGTGGGCCAGCAGCTCGTCCACTCGGGCGTGCGCCCGCCCGCCGACCGGGCCGTGCGCCGGCAGCAGCGTCGCGTCGGGACGCGAGCGGACCAGCCGCAGCGAGTCCAGGAACTGGCCGAGCGGGCTGGCGACCGGCGCCGGCTGCAGCCCGATCGACGGCGTGATCCGCGGCAGCACGTGGTCCCCGGCGAACAGCAGCTCGTGGGCCTCGTCGGCGAACACGAGGTGCCCGCGGGTGTGGCCCGGGGTCTCCAGCGCGGTCAGCGTGCGGGTGCCCGCGGGATCGGCGACGGCGATCGCGGCGCGGTCGGCGATCCACTCGTCGGGCGCCTCCCACTCCTCGGCGGCCGGGCGCGGCCACGGGCCCAGGCGCCCGATCTCCTCGACGATGCCGGTGGCGCCGCAGCGCAGCAGCCTGGTCCGGTCGGGCTCGCCGTGCGGGCGGTCCGGGTCGGCGATGATCTCCAGGTTGGGCCGCTCCCCCGCACCCAGCAGAACCCGGCTGCCGTACTCGCGGCGCAGCACCGAGGCCAGCGTGTAGTGGTCGCGGTGGGCGTGGGTGACCAGGAACCGGCGGACGTCGCCGAAGCCCGACCCGAGCGCGGCGAGGGCCTTGCCGAGCAGGTCACGGGCCTCGTCGATGGCCCAGCCGGAGTCGACGAGCGTCCAGCCGGTGTCGTCGGCCAGTGCGTAGACGTTCACCGCGCGCAGGCCGTCCTGCGGCAGCGGGAGCGGGATCCGGTACACGCCGGGGGCGCACCGGAACACCCCGGACGCGGTCCAGTCGCCGTCCGGGTCGTCGTCGGTCACGGTCGTCGGGGCGGTCACCACCCGACCCTAGTTCACGACGTGAACGCGTCGGTCCCCCCGGCGTCCGCGGTGAACATCCCCTCGCCGTAGTGGTCGCGGAAGGTCGCCAGGACCTCGTCGAGGGGCAGGTCGTGGAAGGTGCCGCGGTCACGGGTGTAGGTCATGTGGCGGGCGCCGTCGCCGTCGAACTCGTGCATCAGCGCGTCGGCGGTGCCGTCGAACCCGATCGGCGCGACGCCGAAGCGGGCGCACAGCTCCGCGTTGAACGCCGGGGTGGCCTTCACCCAGCGCCCGTCGAGCCACAGCGCCGTCCAGCCGTGCCAGACGAACAGGTCCGAGCCGCGCATCCGGGCCCGCAGCCGCGGGGTGGACAGGTGGTTGCGGACGTCGGAGAACCCGAGCCGGGCCGGGATGCCCGCGGCCCGCGCCGCCGCGGTGAGCAGCACCGCCTTGGGCACGCACCAGTTCGACGGCGCGACGGCGACGGCGCTCGCCCGGTAGTCCCCGGGGCCGGTCGCGATCCGGAACGGGTCGTAGCGGATCTCGTCGCGCACCGCGGTGAACAGTGCGACCGCGCGCGAGCGGTCGTCGGCCGCGCCCGCGACGACGCGGTCGGTGAAGGCCCGTACGGCCGGGTGGTCGGCGTCGGTGAACCGGCCGGGCTCCCGGTCGGCCCCGGACGGCGGCGCGTGACGATCCATGGCCGCCCCACCCTACGCCCGTTCGCGATCACCCCGCGTGTCCGGACGGACACCCGGAGCCGACATCTTCCGGACAGTCCACCCGAGGGTGGGACACGTTCGCACCGGGAGGGTGGTCCGATCCGCGCTACCGTCCGTGCGTTCGGTGATCGCGAGGTCGACCTGGGGGCGGGTCGGCGACGAGGAGGGGCGCAGCATGGCGGCAGGGATCCCGGAGCAACGGTCCGGGCAGGACGCGCCGTTCCTCACCGTGGCGGAGGTGGCCGACCGGATGCGGGTCTCCCGGATGACGGTGTACCGGCTGGTGCACTCCGGGGAGCTCCCGGCGGTGCGGTTCGGGCGGTCGTTCCGGGTACCGCCGGAGTCGGTGGAGACGTTGATCGAGTCGGCCCGCTACACCGGCGGGTGAGGCGGGGCCCGTGATGCTGCCGGTGGACGCCGCGAGCGCGCGACGGGTCGCGGACACCTACGACACGGACGAGGCGCGGACCGAGCGGGCGCGCACCCTGGAGCTGCTGCGGCCGCGTCCCGGGGAGCGCGTGCTGGTCGTCGGCACCGGGCCGGGGCAGCTGCTGGACGAGGTGGCGCGGGCCGCCGGGCCCGGCGCGACGGGCGTCGACCCGGACCCGGTGATGGTGACGCTGGCACGGCGCCGCTGCGGGACCCGCGCGGTCGTCGAGCAGCGTGCCCTGTCCGGGCGCGGGTCGCTGCCCGACGGGCCCTTCGACGCCGTCGCCTGCCTGCAGGTGCTCGAGTTCGTGGCCGACGTGCCGGCCGCCGTCGCCGAGCTGCACCGGGTCCTGCGCCCCGGCGGCGGACGGCTGCTGGTGCTCGACACCGACTGGTCCTCGCTGCACTGGCCGGGACCGGGGCAGGACCGCCACCGCCGCGTCCGCGACGCCTGGTGCACCACGGTGCCGCGGCCACGGCTGCCGCACCAGCTGGGCCCGCTGCTGGCCCGGGCCGGGTTCACCGGCGAGTGGACGCACCGGGCGCCGATGCGCGGACCGGCCTCCACCGGCTACGGCGCGGCGCTGCGGGAGATGGTGGCCGACGCCGCCCCGGGGCGGTGCGGGCTGACCCGCGCCGAGGTCGACGCGTGGGCGGCCGGGGTCGCGGCCTGCGGCGACGACCCGTTCTCGCTGGACCGCTGGTTCCTCGGCGCCACCCGGCCCTGACACCCGGCGCGCCGTGGCGCGCGGGCACCGCCATCGGGCAGCATCACCGGCCGTGGGCTCCCCGTCGTCGCAGACCCCGATCCCCGCGCGCATCCGGATCGGGCAGCAGCCCGACTTCGTGCGCCTGTTCCACGTGCTGCCCCGCGCCGGGGAGTGGGTGAACTTCGCGCCGCCGGGGATGGCGCGCGACGACTACGAGGTCGACTGGGTGCTGCACTGGGCGCTGGACCCCGACGACGAGGACAGCCCGGAGATCACCGTGGAGATCCAGCTCGTCGACCCGGGGTGACCCCGGTCAGAAGCCGTGGCTGCGGACCGCGGTGACCGGGCCCGCGCGCAGCGCGTCGAGCACCGCGCGCTCGTGCGGGACGGTGTCGGCCGGCAGCGCGGCCAGCGCGAACCAGTCCAGGCCCGCCGTCCGGCCGTCCTCGGCCCGGCGGGGCTCGCCGGCCCACCGGCGGCAGGTGAAGAAGAAGTCGACGCGCTCGTCGAGCGGGTCGCCGGTCGCACCGGTGCGGTGCACCGTGGTGAGCGGGACGAGGTCGGCCGGGTCGACGGCGATGTCCAGCTCCTCGCGGGCCTCGCGCACGGCCGCGGCGAGGGCGTCCTCGCCCGCCTCGACGTGCCCGGCCGCGGCGGCCGCCCAGTGGCCGTCCATGAACCCGGTGTTGCTGCGCAGCTGCAGCAGGACCTCGGTGCCGTCGCCGGTGCCGCGCAGCAGCAGGACGTAGGACGCCGGGACCACCCGGTAGCGCTCGCTCACCGATCCCACCCTAGGCGGCGCGGCCCCGTTCACCGACGGCAACACCGGGGTAACGACCCGCCCCTAGGGTCGCGCCGGTGGCGGCCCCCTCCTCCCCGGCGCGTCCGGTCGGCGACCGGCTCGGCGTCGTGCCGCGGCGGGACTCCGAGCTGCGCTTCCGCACGGTGCACGGCTACCGGCGGGCGTTCCGGGTGGCCGGGGCGGGGCCCGCGGTCGTGCTGGTGCACGGCATCGGTGACAGCTCCGCGACCTGGGAGGCCGTCATACCGGCGCTGGCCCGCCGGCACCTGGTGATCGCCCCGGACCTGCTCGGGCACGGCGACTCGGACAAGCCCCGCGCCGACTACTCGGTGGCCGCCTACGCCAACGGGGTCCGCGACCTGCTCGGGGTCCTCGGCGTGCCGCGGGCGACGCTGGTCGGGCACTCGCTCGGCGGCGGCGTCGCGATGCAGTTCGCCTACCAGTACCCCGACCGCACCGAGCGGCTCGTGCTCGTCGGCACCGGCGGCGCCGGCCCGGAGGTGACGCCGCTGCTGCGCGCGGCGAGCCTGCCCGGCGCCCGGGCGCTGCTGGCCGCGTCGCAGGTGCCGCCGCTGCGGTGGCAGGTCGGGTGGGCCGCCGACGCACTGCGCCTGCTCGGCACCGACCTCGGGCGCGACGCCGCCGACCTGCTGCGGCTGGTCGACGCGCTGCCCGACGCGACGTCGCGGGAGGCGTTCATCCGCACGCTGCGCGCCGTCGTGGACTGGCGCGGGCAGGTCGTGACGATGCTGGACCGCTGCTACCTCACCCGCGGGATGCCGACGCTGCTGGTGTGGGGTGCGCACGACGCGGTCGTGCCGCTCGCGCACGCCCGCACCGCGCACGCGGCCATGCCCGGCAGCCGCCTCGAGGTGTTCGACGACGCCGGGCACTTCCCGCACCACAGCGACCCGGCGCGCTTCGTCGGGCTCCTGGAGGCGTTCCTGGACGGCACCGATGCGGCGCGGTGGAGCCCGGAGCAGTGGCGCGGGCTGCTGCGCTGCCCGGCGGCCCCGCCGGCGGGGGCGCCGGGGTCGCGGCCCGGCCCGGTCTCGGCGACCTGAGCGGCGCCGCTCAGAGGACGATGCCCAGCCAGGACCCCGCGCAGAGGTGGCAGGCGCCGTGCGTCGTGGCGTCGCGTAGCACCGGGCGCAGGCAGAGCGCGCAGTGGGTGATCCGGCGCCGGGCCCGGCGCAGCAGCCCGTCACGGACCTCGCGCACGGCCAGCGCGGCGTCGCCGTCGGGGTCGGTGCAGCCGGGCAGCACCGGCACCGCGACGACGTCGGCCGGGTCCAGCACCGGGGGGTGCCCGGCCCGGCGGAGCTCGGGCCGGGCGAGCAGCGCCCCGCGCGCCGGGTCGAGACCGAGCATGAGCTGCGGCGGGTCCCCCGCGACGAACCACGCCGTGGCGTCCGGTGCGCCCGGCGGGGTGAGGCCCGCCGAGCGCAGGTCGGTGTCGGTCCAGCCGCCCCGCCGCAGGTCGGCGGGGGTGAGGCCGAAGTGGCGCAGACCGTCGGCGGGCAGGTCGAGCGCACGCAGCTCGGCCGGGGAGGGGACGCCGACGTAGACGGTGCCGCGCGGGCCGTCCGGCGCGTCCGCGACACCGCCGTGGCCGTCGGCGACGCGCCAGCCGGCCGCCACCACCACCGCGAGCACCCGCGGGTCGACACCGAGGCGGGCCGCCACCTCGGCGGTCCGGTCCCCGCCGGCCCCACCGTCCTGCTCGTACCCGCCGGTCACACCTGTCCCCCCGTCCGACGCGCGCCGGGGCGGCCCCGGGTCTCCCGGAGCCGCCCCGTCGTGGTGCGGTGCCGCGTCAGCTGCAGCCGCTGGTCGAGCCGCAGCCCTCGCAGAGGTAGCAGGACCCGGCGGGGCGCATCTTCGTCCCGCAGGTCATGCACAGCGGGGCGTCGGCCGCCTTGCCCAGGCGCAGCTCGAGCAGCTCGGTGGAGCTGCCGACCTCGACCGGCGCGGGCTCGACGCCCGCCTCCTTCGGCTCCTCGGTCGTCGGGACCGAGGACCGGAACTCGTCGAGGTCCAGCTTCTCGGCGGTGCCGTAGTCGTTCTCGACCTGGGCCGACCGCTCGTCGGAGGAGAAGATGCCCAGCTGGGCACGCTTCTCGTACGGCAGGTGGTCCAGCGCCAGGCGGCGGAACAGGTAGTCCAGCACCGAGGTCGCGATCCGGACGTCCGGGTCGTCGGTCATGCCCGCCGGCTCGAAGCGCAGGTTGGAGAACTTCGAGACGTAGAACTCCAGCGGGATGCCGTACTGCAGACCCACCGAGATCGACATCGAGAACGCGTCCATCACGCCGGCCAGGGTCGAGCCCTGCTTGCCGAGCTTGACGAAGATCTCGCCGAGGCCGTCGTCGGGGTAGCTGCCGGCGGTCAGGTAGCCCTCCGCGCCGCCGACGGTGAACGACACGGTCTCGCTCGGCCGCTTCTTCGGCAGCCGCTTGCGGACGGGGCGCTGCTCGACGACCGTGACCTTCTCGGCCGCGGCGGTGTCGCCGGCGGCCTTCGTGTCGCCGCCCTTGCCCGCGGACAGGGGCTGGCCGACCTTGCAGTTGTCGCGGTAGATCGCCAGGGCCTTGAGGCCGAGCCGCCACCCCTCGAGGTAGATCCGCTCGACGTCCTCCACGGTCGCCCGCTCGGGCATGTTGACCGTCTTGGAGATCGCGCCGGACAGGAACGGCTGCGCGGCGGCCATCATCCGGACGTGGCCCATCGGGGCGATCGTCCGGTCGCCCATGGCGCAGTCGAACACCTCGTAGTGCTCGGGCTTCATGCCCGGGGCGTCGACGACGTGGCCGTGCTCGGCGACGTACTCGACGATGGCCTCGGCCTGCTCGGCCTGGTAGCCGAGGTTGTCCAGCGCACGGCGCACCGTCTGGTTGACGATCTGCATGGAGCCGCCGCCGACCAGCTTCTTGAACTTGACCAGCGCCAGGTCCGGCTCGATGCCGGTCGTGTCGCAGTCCATCATCAGGCCGATGGTGCCGGTCGGCGCCAGCACGGACGCCTGGGCGTTGCGCCAGCCGTGCTCCTCGCCGGTGACCTGGCACCGGCGCCACACCTCGGTCGCCAGCTTCTGCACCGGCGCGCTCGCGGCGAAGGTGCGGATGCGGTCGTTCTCGGCGGCGTGCTTGCGGATGACCCGCTGGTGGGCCTCGGCGTTGCGGGCGTAGCCCTCGTAGGGGCCGACGATCCCGGCGAGCTCGGCGGAGCGCTTGTAGGCGGCGCCGGTCATCAGCGAGGTGATGGCACCGGCGAGCGCGCGGCCGCCCTCGGAGTCGTAGGCGTGCCCGGTCGCCATGAGCAGCGCGCCGAGGTTGGCGTAGCCGATGCCCAGCTGGCGGAACTTCCGGGTGGTGTCGGCGATCGGCTCGGTCGGGAAGTCCGCGAAGCAGATCGAGATGTCCATCGCGGTGATGATCAGCTCGACGGCCTTGGCGAAGGTCTCGGCGTCGAACCGGTCGTCGGGGTCGAGGAACTTCAGCAGGTTCAGCGACGCGAGGTTGCAGCTGGAGTTGTCCAGGTGCATGTACTCCGAGCACGGGTTGGACGCGGTGATCCGGCCGGACTCCGGGCAGGTGTGCCAGTCGTTGATCTGGCCGTCGTACTGGATGCCGGGGTCGGCGCAGTTCCAGGCCGCCTCGGCGATGCCGTGGAAGAGCCTGCGGGCGTCGACCTTCTCGATGACCTCGCCGGTCATCCGGGCACGCAGACCGAAGTCGGTGCCCCCCTCGACGGCGCGCATGAACTCGTCGGACACGCGCACGGAGTTGTTGGCGTTCTGGTACTGGACCGAGGTGATGTCCGAGCCGCCGAGGTCCATGTCGAAGCCGGCGTCGCGCAGGACGCGGACCTTGGCCTCCTCCTTGGCCTTGGTCTCGACGAACTCCTCGATGTCGGGGTGGTCGACGTCGAGGACGACCATCTTCGCCGCCCGGCGGGTCGCGCCACCGGACTTGATGGTGCCCGCGGAGGCGTCGGCACCACGCATGAACGACACCGGGCCGGACGCGGTGCCGCCGGAGGACAGCAGCTCCTTCGACGACCGGATCCGCGAGAGGTTCAGACCGGCACCGGAGCCGCCCTTGAAGATCAGGCCCTCCTCGCGGTACCAGTTCAGGATCGACTCCATGGTGTCGTCGACCGAGAGGATGAAGCAGGCGCTGACCTGCTGCGGCGAGGCGGTGCCGACGTTGAACCACACCGGCGAGTTGAAGCTGAACACCTGGTGGATGAGCATCCAGGTCAGCTCGTGGTCGAAGATCTCGGCGTCGCCGTCGGTGGCGAAGTAGCCGTGCTCGATCCCGGCCCGCTTGTAGGTGCCGACGACCCGCTCGACGAGCTGCTTGAGGCTCGACTCGCGCTGGGCCGAGCCCACCGCGCCGCGGAAGTACTTGCTGGTGACGATGTTGGTGGCGTTCACCGACCAGTCGCGGGGGAACTCGACGCCGCGCTGCTCGAAGTTGACGGTCCCGTCGCGCCAGTTCGTCATGACGACGTCGCGGCGCTCCCACTCCACCTGCTCGTAGGGGTGGACGCCCTCGGTGGTGAAGACGCGCTGGACGGTGAGCCCGGTGCGCCTGGCACCGGACTTCCCGCGTCCGCGTGCGGGCTTCGCCGCCGCGCTCTCACCGGTTCCGGTCGTCGGGCCCCCGACGGTCTCGGTCATGAACTGCCTCCGCACATATCACCGTGTCCCGCCCGCACGCTGGGGTGCGCGGACGGCTTCTCTCCGGGACGAGCACGACGGCGGCGCCGGACCGGGGTGCGCCCCTCGTGCCCGCACCGGTCCCGCTCCCGCCGAGCGCCGCTCAGCCGTCCCGGTTGTGGCCGGCCTCGTCGTCGGCTGCTTCCCCGGCAGCCGAACGCAGGTCGGCGATCTCCTTCTCGAAGTCCTCGATGGAGGAGAAGGATCGGTAGACGCTCGCGAACCTCAGGTACGCGACCTCGTCGAGCTCGCGCAGCGGCCCGAGGATCGCCAGCCCCACCTCGTGGCTGGGGATCTCCGCCGCCCCGCGGGCACGCACCGTCTCCTCGACCCGGTGGGCGAGCTGCTGCAGGTCGTCCTCGTCGACCGGCCGGCCCTGACACGCCCGCCGAACCCCGCCGACGACCTTCTGACGGCTGAAGGGTTCGGTCACCCCGCTGCGCTTGACGACGGCGAGCACGGCCTCCTCGACCGTGGTGAACCGTCGTCCGCACGAGGTGCAGGACCGGCGGCGGCGGGTGCACGTCCCGTCGTCGGCGGTCCGGGAGTCGATCACGCGGGAGTCCGGGTGTCGGCAGAACGGGCAGCGCACGAGGCCCACACCCCTCTTCCGTGACGTTCCGGAAACTCTCCGCAGCGATCCGTCCCCCCAACCAGTGGCGGAACGACATCAATGTAACCCCTACATCTAGGGGTGCGCCATCCCGGGGCGGGTACCGCCACGAGCTTCGCCCGATCGGGATCCGAGCCTGGCACACCACGCTGCGCGACCGGTCCGTCTCCGACGATCATGGGTCGCACCATCGGCCCAGGTGGCGCCCCGCGACGGCGCCGCGACCGCCGTCCGTCGCTCCGGACGGGCCGCGGCGGGCGGCCACCCGATGCGGGGACACGCCCGCTGGACGCGCCGGACGGCGTGCGCGCGTCGTGACGGTGACGACGGCACGGCGCACCGGTGGCCGCGCGGCGACACCGCGGGCCGCGGAGCCCGGCGGGCAGCCCTGGACGGAGTACCGGTCAGTGGCCGACGGTCACCGCGGGCGCACCCGCGGACGGGGCGTTCCACCCGGCGGCGGCGTCGCCCAGCAGACCCAGGCCGACGACGACGGTCGCGGTGCACAGCGCGACGGCGAGACCGGCGAGCAGGCGCTCGACCCGGCCGCGCACGCCCGCCCGGGCGCGGGCACGCCGCGGCCGGGGCGGGACGAGACAGCGCCGCTCCAGGGGCCGGACGGTCCGCGGCGGCGGGACGGCCACCGAGCGGGCCGGACGCACCGCACCGGGCGCCGACGCCGGAGCGCACGGCGCGGTCCACAGCGCCGCGGCGCGCGGGGCGCCCGAGGGGCCCTCGGTCCGCACGGGCCCTCCGGCCCCGGCGGCTCCGGCGCGGCGGGCCCGGGCCGCGGGGTGGCGGGCCACCGACGCGGCCAGCGCCCGCTCGCGCGCACCCTGCGGCGCCCACCGCCGCGCGGCCCGCTCGGCGGCCGGGACCCGCGCCGCGCGCGGCGGCGCGGGCGCACCGGACGGCGCCGCGGCCGGCGAGCCCGGCACCGGCTCCCCGAGCGGCACCGCGCGCGCGGCCGCTCCCCCGGCCACCCGCAGGCCACCGCCGCCCGTGCCGGTGCCCGTCGCCCCGGCCCCGGCCGTGACCCCGGCCAGGGCTCCGGCGCGGCCGTACCCGCGGACCCGCTCGTCGCGCTCTCGCATCGTTCCTCCTGCCGTCGGACCGCCCGTCCCCCGGGCGGCCTCCCCTCGCCCCGACCGGCCCTTCCCCGAGCCCGGTCGAACGGGCGTACGAGCGGTGTAGCAGCCGGCACCGACAAGAACCGCGTCGCCGCAGGTCGGAGCCGGTTCCACGGTCACCGCGCGCCGGCCACGGTCACCGGCGCCACGGGCGCCTGCGCGACCGCGGCGACGTCGGCGAGCACCCCGAGGGCGAGCACCGCGACCGCCGAGGCCGCCGCGACCCCGGCCGCCGCGACCGCGCGGCGCACCGGACCGGGCGCGGCACGACCGCGCAGCGGCCGCACGGGCCCCGCCGTCGCGACCGGACCCGCCACCGCCGTCGCCGCCGTCACCGCCACCGGGAGCACCACCGCGGACCGCCACCTCTCGCCTCGCCACCGCCGCACGGCCGGACGCCCCGCGGACCGCGCCCGATCGAACCCGTGTTCGATCGAACGCCCGTGCGATGTTGTACCACCGCGGGCCGACGGAATCCACGACACGCCCCGGCGAACTTCGAACGCATGTTTGGCGAACCGGCCGGGGGCGGCTAGGGTCGGCGCCGTAAGTACCCCGAGGAGGCGAATGCGATGGCAGCGGACGAGACCGGAGGCGGTGGACCCGGCGTGACCGGTACTGCCGCCGGCCGGGGATCCGCGAAGGTCCGGGAGTTCCCCGACCCCGCGGCCGACACCCGCGGCCTGACCCCGCGGCAGAAGAAGGTCCTGGCCGTGATCCGGGACTGGGTCGACCGCTACGGCTACCCGCCGAGCGTGCGCGAGATCGGGGACGCGGTGGGGCTGACCTCCACCTCCTCGGTGCACCACCAGCTGCGCACCCTGGAGCGCAAGGGCTTCCTGCGGCGCGACCCGAACCGCACCCGGGCGGTGGACGTCCGCAGCCCCGAGCAGATCGCCGGGACCGACGGCGCGGACACCGACGCCGACACCGCCGACCTGCGGTCCGAGCGCCCGGCGCCGGCCTTCGTCCCGCTGCTCGGCGACATCGCCGCGGGCGGGCCGATCCTGGCCGAGCAGGCCGTGCAGGACGTCTTCCCGCTGCCGCGCGAGATCGTCGGCGAGGGCACCCTGTTCCTGCTCAACGTCAAGGGCGACTCGATGGTCGACGCCGCGATCACCGACGGCGACTGGGTGGTCGTGCGCCAGCAGCCGGTGGCCGAGCAGGGCGAGGTCGTCGCCGCGATGATCGACGGCGAGGCCACGGTGAAGACCTTCCGCCGCAGGGACGGCCACATCTGGCTGATGCCGGCGAACGACGCCTACGACCCCATCCCGGGCGACGACGCGTCGATCCTCGGCCGGGTCGTCGCGGTCCTGCGCCGGCTCTGACCGGCGCCCCCGGCCGGGCCGGGGCGGGACTCACCGGCGGCGCCGCCGCCCGTGCAGGGCCATCGCCCCGACCCCGGCCAGCAGCACCGCGCCCAGCACGGCGGCGCCCGTGGCCGCGGGCAGCCACGGCGGGCCGGTGTCGACCGCCGGTGCCCGCCCGGGCTGGGCGACCACCGGCGCGCCGGGCCCGGTCGCGGCGGCCACCGCCCCCGGCGCCGCGACGACACCCGCCGCCGACAGGCCGCGGGCCTCGCTGCCCGAGTGCAGCGTGCCCCGCCCGTCGGGCGCGACCGCCTCGCCCTGGGCCTCCCCGGGCAGCGGCACCTGCAGGGGCGCCCCGCGCAGCGCCGTGACGACCGCGCCGGCGTCGGCCGGCCCGTCGGCGGGCAGCGGGAACACCCAGGCGTCGGTGTAGGTCCGCAGCACGACCGCGCGCCCGCCCGTCGCCCCCGGCGGGGACACGCCCCCGCCGGTGACGGTCCGCGAGCCGGCCGCCCCGAGCGGGCCGCCGCCCGTCCCGGACCAGGGCAGGACGACCTGCCCGGCCCGCACCCAGTCTCCGTCCGGTCCCGGACCGGCGGCGCGGTACACCCCGGCCGCACCGGTGGTCTTGTCGACGACCAGCGGCACGCCGTCGTCGCCGACGAGGACGGCCTCGGCGTCGCGCGGGCCGTCGGGATAGCGCAGGTCGTGCACCCGGACCGGACCGGCGGGAGGGAGCACCACGAGCCGCACCGAGGGGCGCCGCGCGCCGTTGTCGCCGATGTCGGCGACCCACAGCGACCCGTCGGCACCCAGCCCGAGGTCCTCGACGTCGGTGACGGCGACCCCGGTGTCCCGGACGGCGCTCACGGCACAGGTCGCCGGGTCGAGCGTGTACACCCGGGCGGTGCCGCCGCCGTCGGTGATCGCCTCGTAGCGCGCCGCCCCCGCCCCGGGCTGCCCCGGCGCGACCAGCCCGGACAGCTCCGACAGCCGCGGGTCGTCGACCGTGCAGACCGGCTCCGGGGCCGGTACCGGCGACGACGCGACACCCGCACCGGGCAGGCACAGCAGCGCCGCGAGCACCGCGCCGCCACGGCGGGAGCGCCGCAGGCGCGTCCGTGTCAGTGCCCGGCCGCCGTCGCCGGCAGCCCGCTCCCGTCCGTGTCGGGAACCGCGGAGCCGGCGACCGCGAACGGCAGGACCGCGGTGCCCAGCTCCGGCCCGACGCGGGCGCGGATCCTGGTGCCCTCGCCGGTGTGGGACTCGCTGAGGATCTCGCCCTCCTCGTGCAGCCGTGCCACCAGCCCACCCTCGGTGTAGGGCAGCAGCAGGTCGACCTCGAACTCCGGGCGCGGCAGCCGCTCGGCGATCCGCTCGCGCAGCTGCGCGATCCCGGCGCCGCTGTGCGCGGAGACGAACACCGCGTCGGGCTGGGCGTGCCGCAGCCGGGCCAGCGCGAGGTCCCCGGCGGTGTCGGTCTTGTTGATGACGAGGAGCTCGGGCGGCATCGTGTCGCCGGACTCCTCGCCGATCTCGACGAGTACCTGGCGGACCGCGGCGATCTGGTCGTCGGGCAGCGGGTCCGAGCCGTCGACGACGTGCACGAGCAGGTCGGCGCGGGCCGCCTCCTCCAGCGTGGAGCGGAACGCCTCCACCAGCTGGTGGGGCAGGTGGCGGACGAACCCGACGGTGTCGGTGAGGGTGTAGGCGTGCCCGTCGGGCGTCTCGGCCTTGCGGGTGGTCGGGTCCAGGGTCGCGAACAGCGCGTCCTGCACCAGCACGCCGGCGTCGGTGAGCTGGTTGAGCAGGCTGGACTTGCCCGCGTTGGTGTAGCCGACGATCGCGACCGACGGGACCTCGTTGCGGCGGCGGTTGCCACGCTGGGTCTCGCGGACCTGGCGCATCGCGCCGATCTCGCGGCGCAGCTTGGACATGCGGGCGCGGATCCGGCGGCGGTCGAGCTCGATCTTCGTCTCACCCGGGCCGCGGCCGCCGATGCCGACGCCGCCCGCGGCGCGGCCACCGACCTGCCGGGACAGCGCCTCGCCCCAGCCGCGCAGGCGCGGCAGCAGGTAGGACAGCTGGGCCAGCTCGACCTGGGCCTTGCCGTCCCGGGAGCGGGCGTGCTGGGCGAAGATGTCGAGGATCAGCGCGGTCCGGTCGATGACCTTGACCTTGAGCCGCTCCTCGAGCTGGCGGAGCTGGCCGGGCGAGAGCTCGCCGTCGCAGATCACGGTGTCGGCGCCGGTGGCGCGCACGGTGCCGAGCAGCTCCTCGACCTTGCCGGAGCCGATGAAGGTGGCCGGGTCGGGGGTGGAGCGGCGCTGCACGAGCCCGTCCATCACCTCGGACCCGGCGGTCTCGGCGAGGCGGGCGAGCTCGGTCAGGGAGTTCTCGGCCTGCTCGGCCGTCCCCTCGGTCCAGACGCCGACGAGGACGACGCGCTCGAGCTGGAGCTTCCGGTACTCGACCTCGGTGATGTCGGTGAGCTCGGTGGACAGCCCGTGGATGCGGCGCAGCGACGAGCGCTCCTCGAGGTCGAGCTCGCCGCCGGTCGGGACGTCGGAAGGGGTGTGGGCATCAGTCATCTTGCCGCCCAGTGTCCCACGTCGTGTCGCGCGTGTCCGCCCGGATTCGGCCCGGTCAGGCGGGCGCGTCCCACCAGCCGCGGTCGAGCTCGCCGGTGGCGAGCAGCACCGCCGGGCCGTGCAGCACCGCGGGACCGGTCCGGGCAGGCGAGCCGGCCGCGACGGTCACCCGCAGCCGCCCGCCGGGGGTCGTGACGTGCACGTCGCCGGCGTCGTGCCCGGCGTGCCGCAGCGCCGCGACGACGGCGGCCACGGTCCCGGTGCCGCAGGCGCGGGTCTCGCCCACGCCGCGCTCGTGCACCCGCATCCGGATGCTGCCGCCGTCGGCCGGCCCGGACAGCGGGGTCAGGAACTCCACGTTGACGCCGTGCGGGAACACCACCGGGTCGTACGCGGGCGCCCCGGTGAGGTCCAGTGCGTCCGGGTCCGACCCGATCACGCAGGCCAGGTGCGGGTTGCCGACGTCGAGGGCGAGGCCGTCGAACCGGGCCCCGCCGGTCGTCGCCACCGACGCGGGGCCGATCCCCACCGTCCCGAGGTCCACCGACACGGTGTCCTGCCCGACGGTCGTGTCCAGCACCCCGTTGCGGGTGCCGACCGGCCCGCCGCCGGGCGCCCAGCCGCGCTCGTGCAGGTAGCGGGCGAACACCCGCAGCCCGTTGCCGCACATCTCGGCGACCGAGCCGTCGCCGTTGCGGTAGTCCATGAACCACTCGACGCCCTCGACCGGCTCCCCCACCCCGGGCTCACCGGCCAGCTTCGCCCAGCGCACCACCCGCAGCACGCCGTCGGCGCCGAGGCCGCGGCGGCGGTCGCACAGGGCGGCGACCCGGGCCGGGGTCAGGTCGAGCGCGGCGTCCGGGTCGGGCAGCACGACGAAGTCGTTCTGCGTGCCGTGCCCCTTGCTGAACGCGATGCCGCCGGTCATGGCTCCACCCTACGAGCGGGCCCCGGCGGTCAGCACCGACAGGGCCGTCGCGGCGAGGCCCGGGTCGGCGCCGTCGAGCCAGTGGATGCGCCGGTCGCGGCGGAACCAGGACCGCTGCCGGCGCACGAACCGGCGGGTCGCGCGCACCGTCTCCGCGCGGACGGCGGCCAGGTCGGGGTGGTCGGGGTCGCGGTCGAGCGCGTCGAGGACCTGCCGGTAGCCCAGCGCCCGCGACGCGGTCCGCCCCTCGGCCAGCCCGTGGGGCAGCAGCGCGCGGGTCTCGGGCACGAGCCCGTCGGCCAGCATCCGGTCGACCCGCAGCGCGACGCGGTCGTCGAGCTCGGCGACGTCGCGGTCCACCCCGAGCAGCACCGCGTCGTAGCGGGGGGCACCGGCGGTGGGCAGGCTCGCGCGGAAGGGGCGCCCGGTCAGCGCGACCACCTCCAGCGCCCGCACGATCCGCCGCCCGTTGGAGGGCAGCACCTGCTCCGCGGCGGCCGGGTCGACGGCGGCGAGCCGGGCGTGCAGTGCGGCCGCGCCGTCGCGTTCCAGCTCCGCGGTCAGCTCCGCCCGCAGCGCGGGATCGGTGCCGGGGAACTCCAGCTCGTCGAGCACCGCCTGCACGTACAGCCCGGACCCGCCGACCAGCACCGGGGTGCGCCCGGCGGCGCGCAGGCTCTCGACCACCGCGCGGGCGGCGCGCTGGTAGGCCGCGACCGAGGCGGTCTCGGTGACGTCGAGGACGTCGAGCTGGTGGTGCACGACCCCGCGCCGCTCGTGCGGGGCGAGCTTGGCGGTGCCGATGTCCAGGCCCCGGTAGAGCTGCATCGCGTCGGCGTTGACGACCTCCCCGCCGAGCGCGAGGGCCAGCTCCAGCCCGAGGTCGGACTTGCCGGTCGCGGTCGGCCCGACGACCGCGACCAGCGGCGGCGCGCTCACGCCGGTTCCCACACCGCGACGTGGTAGGCGACGCCGTAGGGCATCGAGGTGTGGCGGTGCGCCGCGGTCCAGGACCGCCCGTCCGCGGCGCCGGCCAGCACCTGCCACGGGGCGCGCCCGGCCGCCCACAGCGCGGCCGCCGCGGCCGGGTCCAGCCCGGCCAGCCCCGCCGGGTCGGCGCGGTCGAACGCGGCGGCCACGACGGTGTCGAACGCCTCGGCGCGCGGGTCGAAGCCGCCGGGCGCCTTCTGCGCGTGCTTGGCCGCCCCGTCGCCGACGACGAGCAGGCCCACCTGCTCACCGGCCAGCTCCGCGCCCAGCGCCAGGCACTCGGCGGTCGGGGCGTCCGGGGCGACGAGCTCGCCGCGCACCGAGGCGACCGGGGCGCCCGCCGTCGCCCAGGCCGCGACCAGCAGCGGCAGCGGCAGCTCCGCGCCCTCGTCCGCGGCCGTGTCGCCGCCGTCGCCGCCGCCGTCGCCGCCGGGCAGGGCGACCGGCACGTCGCGGCCGTAGCCGGCGAAGGTGCCGCGGGTGCCGGGGGCGACGGTCCGCCGCCCGCCCGGGTCCGCGCCCACCGCGACCCAGGTGTCGGCGTGCTCCGCGAGCGCCGCGACGGCGGTGCCCACGGCCTCGCGCAGCCCCTCGGTCTCGACCGCCGCGTCCCCGCAGAGGGCGGGCACGAGCAGCGGCGGCTGGGGCAGGACGGCGATCGCGACGGGCACGGTGTCCGAGCCTAGCCAGCGCCGCGCCGTACCCGCCGGTCCCACCCGGACCCGGACGCGCGGTTCCCCCGAGGCCGGTCGACCTGCTTGAATCGCGGTTCCGGCCTCCTCGCGACGAGGGGCAACCGGTGCGCGCACGGCCCCGGGCGGACCTCCGCCACGGGGCGCCCGCCGTCACGGCGGGCCGAACGAGGAGGACGAACCGGTGTCCGAGAGCCACGAGACCCCCGCCGCACGGCCCGCGCCGCCCAAGCCGGGACCGCCCCGGCCGGGACCGCGCCCGGGCCCGCCGCCCGCGGCCCGTCCCGCGCCCGGCCCGGCCGCCGCCCCGGTCGCGCCGCCCGCCGCGCACCCCTCGCCGGTGCCGTCGGCCGCGGACGACCCGCGCCGCTGGGGCCGCGCCGACGAGGACGGCACCATCACCCTGGTCACCGCCGAGGGCGAGCGCGTCATCGGCTCCTACCAGGCGGGCCCGCCGGCCGAGGGGCTGGAGCACTTCGCCCGCCGGTTCGACGCGCTGGTCACCGAGACCGAGGTGCTCGCGGCCCGGATCGCCGGCGGCGGCGACGCGAAGGCCTCGCTGAGCGCGCTCACCACGCTGCGCGACGGGCTGGCCGAGGCGCACGTCGTCGGCGACGTGCCGGCACTGCGGGCCCGCATCGACGAGCTCGTCGGCCGGGCCGAGGAGGGCGTCTCCGCGGCGCGCGAGGAGCGCGAGCGCGCCCGCCACGACGCCGTCGCCCGCAAGGAGGCGCTCGCCGTCGAGGCCGAGAAGCTGGCGGGCGACTCCACGCAGTGGAAGCAGGCCGGGGACCGCTTCAAGGCGATCCTCGACGAGTGGCGCACCGTCCGCGGCGTCGACAAGAAGACCGACGAGCAGCTGTGGAAGCGCTTCTCCAAGGCCCGTGAGGCGTTCAACCGCCGCCGCGGCTCGCACTTCGCCGACCTGGACCGCCAGCGCGTCACCGCCAAGGCCCGCAAGGAGGAGCTGGCCGCGCAGGCGGAGGCGATCGCCGACTCCGACGAGTGGAACGCGACCGCGGCCGCCTACCGCGACCTCATGACCGAGTGGAAGGCCGCCGGACGCGCCCACCGGGAGGCCGACGACGCGCTGTGGGCCCGCTTCCGCGGCGCCCAGGACCGCTTCTTCGCGCGCCGCAACGAGCACTTCTCCGCCCGCGACGCCGAGTTCGCCGGCAACGCCGAGGCCAAGCGGGCGCTGCTCGCCGAGGCCGAGACGATCGACCTGTCCGACCCCGACACCGCCCGCGCGCGGCTGCGCGAGGTCCAGGAGCGCTGGGAGGAGATCGGGAAGGTCCCGCGCGAGGACATCCGGACCCTGGAGGGGCGGCTGCGCGGGATCGAGGAGAAGGTCGCCGCCGCCGCCGCCGCCGAGTGGCGCCGCACCGACCCCGAGGCGCAGGCCCGCGTCGAGCAGTTCCGCTCCCGGGTGGAGCAGTTCGAGGCGCAGGCGGAGAAGGCCGAGGCGGCCGGGGACCGCAGGCGGGCCGAGCAGGCCCGCACGCAGGCGCAGCAGTGGCGGGAGTGGCTGACCGCCGCCGAGCAGGCGGTCGACGGGCGCTGACCTCGGACGTGGCCGGGCTCGCGCACCCACCCGCGCCGACGCCCGGCTACCCTCCGGTCATGTCATCGGATCGTGACACGACGGGTGAGCAGGCGCCGGCCGACCTCGCGTTCGACGCGCTGGCCGACCCGGTGCGCCGGCAGATCCTGTCCGTGCTGTCCGAGACCGACGAGCTGAGCGCGGGCGGGCTGGCCGAGCGGATCACCACCGTCGGGCGCACGGCGGTGTCCACGCACCTGCGGGTGCTCCGGGTCGCCGGCCTGGTGACCGAACGCCGTTCCGGGCGCTACCGCTACTACGCGATCGACTCCCGGGGCGCCGCGGCCGACGTGATCGCGCTGTTGCGCTCGCTGTTCCAGGGCTCGCTGCGCGACGCACGGTCCGCGGCCGAACGGCACGACTCCGCGGGCACCCCGCGGGAGGACGTCGGATGACCCCGCGCCCACCCCGGGCGCGGTAGTGGGCGCGCTGGCGATCACGGTCGAGGACCTCGCGGCCGTCCCCCCGGAGGTCGTGTTCGACCGGTTCGGGACGGGTGACGACGGCGGCTGGCTGTTCGGGGCCGTCTGCGACCGGCTCGCCGTGGGCGCCGTCGTGACCCTGCAGGCACCCGTCGGGGGCGGCCCGCCGGTGGAGATGCTGGGGCGGATCAGCGACCTGCGCCGCCCGGTCGCCGTCACCATCGAGCACGACCAGCCGTGGCGGGGCCGGATCCGGCTGCGCTTCGACCGCGCCCCGGGCGGGACCCGGATCCGGCTGCACGCCGAGATCGACGAGCGCGGCCTGGAGTGGGTGATGCGGCGGCGCGGGCTGCCGGTGCGGGAGCGGGTCGCGACCGGTCCCCGGCTCGGTGTGCTGACCAGCCGGTCCGGCCCGGGCAGCCTGTTCGCCGCGGCCGTCGCGAACGTGGCGGGGCTCGCCGTCGACGAGGTGAACGGCGACGGCGGCGTCGACGGCGGGCAGGTGGAGCTCCTGCTGGCCGACGACGCGACCGACCCCGGCACCGGGGCGCTGGAGGCGCTGCGCCTGGCCCGGGCCGGCTGCTCGACGATCGTGCTGATGACGACCTCGGCCACCTACGACGCGGTGGCCGCCGCCCTGGCCGGCCACGACGTGCTCGTCATCCTCGCCAACATGAACGAGGGCGGTGGCGAGTCGCGGCTGCGGATCCGGCTCGGCGAGCGCCCGCACACCCAGCTCGCGCTGGCCGCCGGGCCCCTCATGCGGGCCGCCGGCGGGCGCCGCTGGTTCCTGGCCGGCAACGCCTACGTCTGGCCGCGCACCGTGCACGCGGTCGCCCGCTCGGTGCTGCCCCAGCACGGCGGCGTGCTCGTCGGCGAGCGCTTCGCCCCGCTGGGCACCCGCGACTTCACCCCGGTGATCGAGGCCGTGCGGGCCTCCGGCGCGGACGTCGTGCTGAACACCTTCGTCGGCGCGGACAGCGCCGCGTTCGAGCGGCAGGCGCACGCGATGGGCCTGCGCGAGCGCACGGTCAGCCTGGGCCCGGCGATGGACGAGGCCACGCTGGAGCGGATCGGCCCCGCGGCCGCCGAGGGCATCCACGCCGTCTCCGGGTACTTCCAGCTGCTGCAGACCGAGCGCAACGGGTCCCTGCTGGAGCGCTACCGGGCCCGTTTCGGCCGGTGGGCGCCGCCGCTGTCGACCCTGTCCGAGTCGATGTTCGAGGCGATCCAGGTGTGGGCGACGGCGGCCCGCCGGGCCCGTACGACCGCGCCGGGCCCGGTCGCCGACGAGATCCGCCGCGGCCGCTTCGACGTGCCGCGCGGCACGATCGCGCTGGACGGCGACGACGCCCCCGTCGGCCAGCAGCTGCACGTCGTGGCGACCGACGGCACGCGGTTCGTCCCGGTCCACGTCCCCTGACCGTCATGTCAACCCGTCAGTACTGATTGACATGAGCAGGCACTGTTCCTAGGTTCCCTCCCATCCCCCGGATGTGAGGAGTGCTCGTGTCGATCCCACCCCCCGACGCCGCCCGGCTGGCGGAGCTGAACCGGCACCACTCGTTCGGCCTGTCCGAGGCCGAGCTGGCCGAGTTCGGCCCGGCCGTCGCCGCGACCCTGGGCGCGTCGGAGCGCGTCGAGGAGCTCTACCGCGCGACCGCGCCCGACGCCCCGGAACGGTCGTGGTCCGAGCCGGCCGACAACCCGCTGGGCGGCTGGTACGTGACGACCTCGGTGACCGGTGCCGCCGACGGGCCGCTGGCCGGGCGCACCGTCGCGCTGAAGGACAACATCTCCCTGGCCGGCGTGCCGATGACCAACGGCTCCGCGAGCGTCGAGGGCTTCGTCCCGCGTCGCGACGCGACCGTCGCCACCCGCCTGCTGGCGGCCGGGGCGACGATCACCGGCAAGGCGGTCTGCGAGGACCTGTGCTTCTCCGGCGCGAGCTTCACCTCGCGCCCCTGGCCGGTGCGCAACCCGTGGGACACCACCCGCATCTCCGGCGGGTCGTCGAGCGGCAGCGGTGCGCTGGTCGCCGCCGGGGCCGTCGACATGGCCGTCGGCGGCGACCAGGGCGGCTCCATCCGGATCCCGAGCGCGTTCTGCGGGACGGTCGGCCACAAGCCCACTCACGGGCTGGTCCCCTACACCGGGGCGTTCCCGATCGAGGCGACGATCGACCACCTCGGCCCGATCACCCGCACCGTCGCCGACGCGGCCCTGATGCTCGGGGTGCTCGCCGGCGTCGACGGCCTGGACCCGCGCCAGCCCACCGCGCTGGACCCGGTCGACTACGTCGCCGCGCTCGCCACGCCGGCGGCCGGGCTGCGGGTCGGCGTCGTCACCGAGGGCTTCGGCCGGCCGGAGAGCGACCCGGGTGTGGACGAGGCGGTACGGGCCGCGGTCGGCACGCTGCGCGAGGCCGGGCTGACCGCCGAGGAGGTCTCGATCCCCTGGCACCTCGACGGCATGGCGGTGTGGAACGTCATCGCCACCGAGGGCGCCGCGCACCAGATGGTCGAGGGCAACGCCTACGGCATGAACTACCCGGGGCTCTACGACCCGGAGCTGATCGCGCACTACCACCGGCAGCGGCACGCGCGCGGCGCCGAGCTGTCGAAGACGGTGAAGCTCGTCGGGCTGTCGGGCAGCTACACCGCCGGGCTCGGGGGCGGACGCTGGTACGCGATGGCCCGCAACCTGGCCTTCGAGCTCCGCGCCGCCTACGACGCCGCGCTGAGCACCTACGACGTGCTCGTCATGCCGACGCTGCCCTACACCGCGCCGGAGCTGCCCGGCCTCGACGCCGGTCTGGACACCTACCTCCCGACGGCGCTGGGGATGATCGGCAACTGCGCCCCGATCGACGTCTCCGGGCACCCCGCCGCGTCCGTCCCCGCAGGGTCGGTCGACGGGCTGCCGGCAGGCCTGATGATCGTCGGCAGGCGCTTCGACGACGCCACCGTGCTGCGCGTCGCCCACACCTTCGAGCAGGCCGTCGGCGGGTTCCCCGCCCCGCCTGCGCTCACCACCGTGGGCGGACCGCACTGAACGGGGTCCCCGCCCCCGCACCGGCGCCGCGCCGAGCCGCGCCCCGCGGGGCGGGGGCCCCCGCGGGGCGGGGGCCCTCAGTCCCGACGCAGCGCGGCGCCCGCCCAGACGAAGGTCAGCAGCACGACCGCGACGACGCCGAGCACCATCCCGAACCCGGGCCCGGCGCCGTTGCCGGTCTGCTGCGACCAGATCGCCCACAGCCCGGTGACCGAGGTGATCCCGCACCCAACGGCGGCGACCAGCGCCAGCACCCACAGCCGGGTCAGCAGCGCGGCCGCCGACACCACGATCGCGGTCGCGGTCAGGGTGAAGGAGAACAGCGTCGGCAGCGGCCCCGACGCCCCGCCGGACAGCACCCGCCAGCCCGGCGTCCCGGCCACCCAGGGCAGCAGCAGCGCCGCGACGGCCGCGACGATCGCGACCGCGATGAGCATGGCCCGCCCGCCCGGGTCGATCCGCCGGGTCACCCCGCGCCCGGCGCTCTCGATCTCGGCTCGGGTCTGCGGCGAGACCTCGCTCATCGGGCACCTCCGGTGCTGGTGGGGACCCCGCAGGCGCCCGCGGCGGCGGGCTCCTCGGCCGGCTTGCCGAACGCGGGCAGTCCCAGTGTCGTCGGGGCGCCGGACGGGCGCTCGCCGGCCTCGGCGGCGTCCCCGGCCCGGGTACGGCGGTGGGTCAGCACCCCGCCGTCGGCGACGAGGTGGTGCGGGGCGCCGCGGTCGATCCGCACGGTGACCAGGTCGCCGGGCCGGATCCCGGTGGCGGTGCCGGGCGCGAAGTGGACCAGCCGGCCGTCGCGGGCGCGGCCGGTGAGCCGGGCCGTCGCGGCGTCCTTGCGGCCCTCACCGGTGGAGACCAGCAGCTCGACCTCGGTGCCCTCCTGGGCGCGGTTCTCCTCCCAGGAGATCCGCTCCTGCAGCGCGACGAGCCGCTCGTAGCGCTCCTGCACGACGGCCTTGGGCAGCTGGTCGGGCAGGTCCGCGGCGGGGGTGCCGGGGCGCTTCGAGTACTGGAAGGTGAACGCGGCGGCGAACCGGGCCCGCTCCACGACGTCGAGGGTGTCCTGGAAGTCCTGCTCGGTCTCGCCCGGGAAGCCGACGATGATGTCGGTGGTGATCGCCGCGTGCGGGATCGACTCCCGCACCTCGTCGAGGATCCCCAGGAACCGCGACGACCGGTAGGAGCGGCGCATCCGGCGCAGCACGTCGTCGGAGCCGGACTGCAGCGGCATGTGCAGCTGCGGGCACACGTTCGGGGTCTGCGCCATCGCCGCGATCACGTCGGAGGTGAAGTCGCGCGGGTGCGGGCTGGTGAAGCGCACCCGCTCCAGCCCCTCGACGTCCCCGCAGGCCCGCAGCAGCGCCGCGAAGGCGGACCGGTCCGCCGTGCCGTCGGAGAAGCCCGAGCCGTAGGCGTTCACGTTCTGCCCCAGCAGCGTCACCTCGAGCACGCCGTCCGCGGCGAGCGCCTGCACCTCGGCGAGTACGTCGCCGGGACGCCGGTCGCGCTCCTTGCCGCGCAGCGCGGGCACGATGCAGAACGTGCAGGTGTTGTTGCAGCCCACCGAGATCGACACCCAGCCGGCGTAGGCGGAGTCGCGCCGCGCCGGCAGCGTCGAGGGGAACACCTCGAGCGCCTCGGCGATCTCGACCTGCGCCTGCTCGTTGTGCCGGGCCCGCTCGAGCAGGGTGGGCAGGGCGTGCAGGTTGTGCGTGCCGAACACGACGTCGACCCACGGCGCCCGCCGCGTGATCGTGTCGCGGTCCTTCTGCGCCAGGCAGCCGCCCACGGCGATCTGCATCCCGGGGTTCGCGACCTTGCGCGGGCGCAGGTGCCCGAGGTTGCCGTAGAGCTTGTTGTCCGCGTTCTCCCGCACCGCGCACGTGTTGAACACGACGACGTCGGCGGTGTCGGGGTCCTCGGCGCGGGCGTACCCGGCGTCCTCCAGCAGACCCGCCATCCGCTCCGAGTCGTGCACGTTCATCTGGCACCCGTAGGTGCGCACGGTGTAGCTGCGGCTCACACCCCCGAGGGTAGGCGCCGGTGCCGCTCGACCGGCGATCGCCTCCGGCGGGATGATGGGCGGGTGCACCGGTCCGGGGTCCCGCTCACGCGGCGCACCGTGCTGCGCGCCGGCGCCGCGCTGGGCGCCGCGGGACTGCTCGGCGGCTGCACGGGGCCGCAGCCGCCGTCGCCGCTGGTGATCGCGGGCGGGGTGCAGCCGGGCGTCTACATCAACCTGGCCCGCGCCCTGTCGGCGATCTGGCGGGAGCGGCTCGGGCTGCCCGCCGCGCCGGAGGTGCTCGGCACCGCGGGCAGCGCCCAGAACATGGAGCTGCTGACCAGCGGCCGGGCGACGGTCACGATCAGCCAGGTCGACGTGGCCGCCGACGTCGCCGCGCGCACCACCGGACCCGCCGAGCCGCGGGCGCTCGCCCGCCTCTACGACGACGTCACCCACGTCGTCGCCCGTGCCGACTCGGGGCTGCGCGGCCTCGACGACCTGCGCGGACGGCGGGTGTCGATCGGGCCGGGCGGCAGCGGCTACCAGCCCATCGCGATCCGGCTGCTCGACGTCGCCGGCATCGGCGTCGCCGGCCTCGGCACGCGCGCCGAGCTCGGCCTCACCGACGCCGTCGCCGCGCTGCGCGAGGGCCGGATCGACGCGTTCTTCTGGTCCGGCGGGGTCCCGACCGACGGCATCCGCGAGCTCGCCGCGCAGGTCCCTATCCGGCTGCTGGAGCTCGGCACGGCGCTCGACCGGATGCGCGACCGCTTCCCCGTCTACTCGGTGGCCACGGTCCCGGCGAACACCTACGGGCTGCCCGGCCCGGTGTCGTGCCTGTCGGTGCGCAACGCGCTGCTGGTCACCGCCGGGATGGACGCCGACCTCGCCCGGGCGCTGATCCGCGCCGCCTTCGACGAGCAGCCGCGCCTGGCGCAGGCCAGCCCGGCCGCGGTGACGATCGACTCCCGCTCGGCGATCGGCACCCAGCCGATCCCGCTGCACGAGGGCGCCGTCGCGTTCTACCGGGCCACGAAGGGCTACTGAGCCGCGGGCCCGAGCGGTCCCCGCCCGGCCGGGCGCAGCCACAGCGTCACCCGCAGCCCGCCGCCCGGGGCCGGGCCCAGCTGCAGGGACCCGCCGGCCGCGACCGCGGTCCGCGCGGCGATCGCGAGGCCGAGCCCGCTGCCCTCGACGTTGGTCTGGCCCGGTGCGCGCCAGAACCGGTCGGTGGCCCGCGCGCGGTCCTCGGCGGTCATGCCCGGCCCGCCGTCGACGACGCTGACCCCGATCAGGTCGGTGGTGCGCAGCGTCGCGACCCGGACCCGGCGCCCGGCGGGGGTGTACTTGAGCGCGTTGTCGAGCACCGCGTCCAGCACGGTGTCCAGGCCCGTCTCGGAGATGGCGGCCCGCAGCCCGTGCGGGCCGCTGCGGCGCAGCTCGATCCCGGAGTGCTCGGCCAGCGGGCGCCAGTTGTCGACCCGCTCGGCGATGACGACGTCGAGGTCGGTCTCCCCCGCCCCGGCCGGGTCCTCGACGGCGCGTTCGGCACGGGCCAGTGCCAGCAGGCCGTCGAGCACCCGGGACAGGCGCTCGGCCTCCTCCATCGCGGCCAGGTGGTCGTCGGAGGCGTCGGCCCGCACGTGGCCGTCGAGGTTCGACAGGCGCAGGCGCAGCGCCGTGAGCGGGTTGCGCAGCTGGTGGGAGGCGTCGGCCACGAAGGCGCGCTGCGCGGCGAGCGCCTCGCGCACGGTCTCGGTCATCCGGTCGAACGAGCCCGCGAGCGAGCGCAGCTCCGGCGGTCCGCTGCGCCGGGTCGGCGAGCCGGGCCGCTCCCCGGCGGCCACCGCCGTGCCGACCCGCCCCATCGCCTGGTCGAGGCGGCGCACCGGGCGCAGCACCCACGCCGTCAGCGGGAGCGCGACCAGGATCCCCGCGAGCAGCGCGAACACCGCCGCCCCGGCGATCAGCGACCAGGTGCGCACGGTCTCGGCGCGCAGCGCGTCGGTCGGCGAGACCGTCTCCACCGCGCCGACCACCTCGCCGTCGACGAGCACGGGCTCGGCCAGCACCAGCGGGCTGTCCTCCCACGGCATCAGCAGCGGGTAGCTCGCCGAGCGCCGCCCGGCGAGCGCGACCCCGGTCCGCTGCTGCGCGTAGGCGTCGAGGGCGGGCAGCTGCTCGCGCGGCCGCGACGCGGTCAGCAGCGCGCCGCTGCGGTCGACCACGAGCACCGCGACGTCGTACACCTCGTCGTAGCGGGCGATCTCGGCGGTGAAGGTGCTCAGCGCGGAGCTGCCGGCGGGCGCCTCGATGAGCGGGCGCTGGGCGGCGGAGGAGAAGGAGATCGTGTCGGTGAGGCGGTCGGTGAAGACCTCCTCCTGGGCGCGCTGCGCGGCGGTCAGCGCGAGCGGGACGCCGAGTCCGGCGGCCAGCAGCCCGACCAGGACCAGCACGACGAGCAGCAGCCGGCTGCGCACGGCGCGGCGCTCTCAGTCCTCGGTGGCGGCGAACCGGTACCCGACGCCGCGGACGGTGCGCACCAGCTCGGGCCGGCCGAGCTTGGTGCGCAGGGTCGCCACGTGCACGTCCAGGGTCCGGTTCGCCCCTGCCCAGCCGCGCCCCCACACCTCGGCGACGATCTGGGCGCGGGTGCAGACGGCGCCGTCGGCGCGGGCGAGCAGCGCGAGCACCTGGAACTCCTTGCGGGTGAGCACCACCTGCTCCCCCGCGACGGTGACCTCGTGGCGCTCCGGGTCGACGCGGACGTCGCCGACCGTCACCGGGGCGGATCCGGCGGGGGCGACGGAGCCGTCGTCGCCGACCTTGCGGCGGCGCTGCACGGCGTGCACCCGGGCGACGAGCTCGCCGATGTCGTAGGGCTTGACCAGGTAGTCGTCGGCGCCGGTGTGCAGGCCGGCGATGCGGTCGCTGACCTCGCCGCGGGCGGTGACCATCAGCACCGGCACCTCGGAGACCGCGCGGATCTCCCGGCAGACGTCGAGGCCGTCGGCGTCGGGCAGGCCCAGGTCGAGCAGCACGACGTCGACCCCGTCGAGGTGGTCGACGGCGCCGCGGCCGCGGTCGAGCCGGGTGGTGGTCATCCCGTGCCGGTGCAGCGCCGGACGCAGCGCGGCGGCGACCCGGTCGTCGTCCTCGATGAGCAGGATGTGCACCCGCGCCCGTCCCTTCCGTTACGTGGCCGAGACCCTAAAGGTTCCTCAAGGTGGTGGACTCACATGTCCGTTCCGTCCAGGCTCTCGCCATGTCCGGAGGCAGCATGACCAGTACGACACCCATGGTGCGGATGGCCGGGGTGCAGAAGCACTTCGGAGACCTCCACGTGCTGCGCGACATCGACCTCGACGTCGCCCGCGGTGAGGTCGTCGTCGTCCTCGGGCCCTCCGGTTCCGGCAAGTCCACACTCTGCCGCACGATCAACCGGCTGGAGCCGATCGACACCGGCACGATCGAGATCGACGGCACCGCGCTGCCCGCGGAGGGCAAGGCCCTGGCCGGGCTGCGCGCCGACGTCGGCATGGTGTTCCAGTCGTTCAACCTGTTCGCGCACAAGACGATCCTCGAGAACGTCACGCTCGCGCCGCTCAAGGTCCGCGGGGTCTCCAAGGCCGAGGCCGAGAAGACCGGGCTGGCGCTGCTGGAGCGCGTCGGGATCGCGAACCAGCGCGACAAGTACCCGGCGCAGCTGTCCGGCGGGCAGCAGCAGCGCGCCGCGATCGCCCGCGCGCTGGCGATGAAGCCGAAGGTGATGCTCTTCGACGAGCCCACCTCGGCGCTGGACCCGGAGATGGTCAACGAGGTGCTCGACACGATGACCTCGCTGGCCAAGGAGGGTATGACGATGGTCGTCGTGACCCACGAGATGGGCTTCGCCCGCCGGGCCGCGCACCGCGTCGTGTTCATGAGCGACGGCGAGATCGTCGAGGACTCCACGCCCGACGACTTCTTCACCGCGCCGCGCAGCGACCGGGCCAAGGACTTCCTGGGCAAGATCCTCTCCCACTGACCCACCCCACCCCGACGAGCGGAGCGAACGTGAAGAGAACCCGCATCCTGGTGGCGGCCGCCCTGGCCGCCGCCCTGGCCCTGGCCGGCTGCGGCCAGGAGGGCGCACCGGGCGCCGAGGGCTCGGGCTACACCCCGACCGTCGCGCAGAACGTCGAGGTCGCCGGCTCGCCGACGTTCGCGGCGATGAAGCAGCGCGGCCGCGTGGTCGTCGGCGTGAAGGACGACCAGCCGGGCCTCGGCTTCCGCGACGCCACCACCGGCCAGTTCACCGGCTTCGACATCGACATCGCCAGGATGGTCGCCGGCGGTCTCGGCTTCTCCCCGGACCAGATCGACTTCAAGGTCGTCCCGTCCGCGGCGCGTGAGGACGTCATCGAGCGCGGCGAGGTCGACTACTACGTCGGCACCTACACGATCAACGACAAGCGCAAGCAGCGCGTCGGGTTCGCCGGGCCGTACTACACCGCGGGCCAGGGCCTGCTGGTGCGCGCCGACGACAACGCGATCACCGGCCCGCAGACGCTGCAGGGCAAGAAGGTCTGCTCGGTCACCGGCTCGACCCCGATCCAGCGGGTCCGGGACCAGAACCTCACCGAGGCGGCGAACATCGTCGAGTTCCAGACCTACACCCAGTGCGTCGACCAGCTGATCAACAAGCAGGTCGACGCCGTCACCACCGACGACGCGATCCTGCTCGGCTACGCCTCGCAGAACCCGGAGCAGCTGAAGGTCGTCGGCGAGAAGTTCTCCTCCGAGCCCTACGGCATCGGCCTGCCGAAGAACGACACCGCCCTGCGCACCAAGGTCAACGACCTGCTGCAGGCCGCGATCGACGACGGCACCTGGAAGACGATCTACGACGGCACCCTGGGCAAGTCCGGCACCCAGGCCCAGCCGCCGGCGATCGACCGCTACTGATCCCGTGACGCGGCCGGTCCCCGGGTGGTCCCGGGGACCGGCCGCGTCCCCGACGTACGGAAGGAGGGCACCGCGGTGAACGTCCTGCTGGACAACGCCGACGTGTACTGGCGCGCGATCGTCGGCACGATCGGGCTGTTCGTCGTCTCGGCGATCGGCTCGCTGGTCCTCGGCACCCTGATCGCGGGGCTGCGCGTCAGCCCGGTCCCGATCCTGCGCAGCTTCGGCGGCCTCTACGTCACCCTGCTGCGCAACACGCCGCTCACCCTGGTGCTGTTCTTCTTCGCCTTCGCCTACCCGCGCCTGGAGCTGGTGGAGTTCTCCTTCTTCACCCTGGCCTGCATCGGCCTGACGCTCTACACGGCCGCGTTCGTCTGCGAGGTCGTGCGCTCGGGCATCAACACGGTGCCCGTCGGGCAGGCCGAGGCCGCCCGCGCGCTCGGCTTCACCTTCACCCAGACCCTCGGCCAGATCGTGCTGCCGCAGGCCGTGCGCGCGGTCGTCCCGCCGATGACCAACATCCAGATCGCGCTGCTGAAGAACACCACGATCGCCTCGGGCTTCGCGGTGTTCCAGCTCGGCAGCGTCTACAACGTGCTCTCCGAGCGCGGCTACAACGTCATGGTCGGGCTGCTGTGGATCGCGGCGATCTTCGTGGTCCTGGTGGTGCCGCTGACGGTCCTGCAGCGACGGCTCGACGCGAAGTGGGGTGTCGCCCGATGAGCTCGGTCCTCTACGACGTCCCCGGGCCCGCCGCGGTCCGGCGCAACCGGACCCTCGGCGTCGCCGGCTCGCTGGTGGTGCTCGCGCTGCTCGCCTTCGTGGTGTGGCGCTTCGCCGAGGCCGGGCAGTTCTCCCCGCGCCTGTGGGAGTGGATCACCTACGTCCGCATCCAGTACCTGCTGCTCGGCGCGCTGTGGGCGACGATCAGCGCGTTCGCGGTGGCCGCGGTGCTGTCGCTGGCCTTCGGCGCGTTCTTCGCCGCCGGGCGGCTGTCGGACCACCGCTGGGTCAGCGTCCCGGCGACGACGGTCGTCGAGTTCTTCCGCGCCGTCCCGCTGCTGGTCCTGATCTTCATCCTGTACTTCGGCCTGTCCCGCGGGCTCGGCATCGAGATCGACGCCTTCTGGGCGGTGGTGCTCGGCCTGATGCTCTACAACGGCTCGGTGCTCGCCGAGGTCTTCCGGGCCGGGGTCAACGCGGTGCCCCGCGGCCAGCGGGAGGCGGCCTACGCGCTGGGTCTGCGCAAGACCCAGGTCATGACGAGCGTGCTGCTCCCGCAGGCGCTGCGCTCGATGCTGCCGACGATCCTGTCGCAGCTCGTGGTGGTCCTGAAGGACACCGCGCTCGGGTTCATCATCCTCTACCCCGAGCTGCTCTACCAGGCGCGCTTCCTGGGCAGCCAGAACCAGCTGGGCTCGCCGATCCTGCCGGTCGCGCTGGTCATCGCGGTCATCTACATCGGGCTGTGCCTGATCCTGACCGGTGTCTCGCGCCTGGTGGAGAAGCGCCTGTCGCAGGGGCCGCGCAGCGGCGGGGCGAAGCCCGCCGACCCGGAGCTGACCGCGCCGCAGATGCCGTCGGGCGCCGGGTTCGGGGGCGGCGCGGCCTGAGGTCGTGCGGGCACGGGCCCGGGAGGACGTCACGTCCCCCGGGCCCGTCCTCGTCGCGGGGCCGGCGGTGGCCCGGGGTCAGAGGTGGCGCAGGAAGGCGCCCGGGTCGGCGAGGAACCCGCGGGTCAGCCGGACCGGGAGCGCCTCGTCGTAGCCGACGCGGCGGATCGCGCCGTCGTCGCCGATCTCCAGGATCGTCGCGCCAGGCAGCGCGAGCAGGACCGGGGAGTGGGTGGCGACGACGAGCTGTCCGCCCTGCGCGACGAGGTCGGTCATCCGGGCCAGGACGGCGAGCGCGCCGGTGACCGACAGCGCCGCCTCCGGCTCGTCGAGCAGGTAGAGCCCGCGCGGGCCGAACCGGTGGCGCAGCAGGGCCAGGAACGACTCGCCGTGGCTGCGCTCGTGCCCGGAGCCGCCGTAGGCCGGGAGCAGCGGCGCGCCGCCGGGCTCGCGGTCGAGCCGCTCCACCTCGGTCGCGACGTTGTAGTAGGACTCCGCCCGCAGGAAGAAGCTCGTCCGCTCGCGGCCCGGCCGGCGCACCACCCGCAGGTGCGACCCGAGGTCGGACTCGCTGGAGCGCGTCGCGAACCGGAACGAGCGCGACCCGCCCTCCGGGTTCAGTCCCAGCGCGACGGCCAGCGCCTCGACCAGCGTCGACTTGCCCGAGCCGTTCTCCCCCACCAGGAACGTGACGCCCGGGTACAGGGCGAGGCCGCCGTGCTCGCGCAGCCACGCGACGACGCCGATGTCGAACGGGTGGCCCGAGGCCGGCGCGCCGGGGTCGAGCGTCATGCGGGCGACGAAGTGCCCGGCGGCGGGACGTGGCATCGGCGCCCACCGTAGCGACGGCGCGGGGCCCGGACGCCTGCGCGTCCGGGCCCCGTGCGGTGCGGTGCGGTGCGGGAGGGTCAGCCGGTGACCAGGGTCAGGCCGTAGGCCTCCAGCGCGTCGGTGACCGGCTCGAAGTAGGTGGTGCCCCCGACCGAGCAGTCGCCGCTGCCGCCCGAGGTCATGCCCTGGGCCTGGCCCTGCGGGGTGATGTAGGTGCCGCCGGAGTCGCCGGGCTCGGCGCAGGCCGACGTGCGGACCAGGCCGTAGACGACGTCGCCGCCGCCGTAGTTCACGGTCTGGTTGCGGGACTGGACCACGCCGCAGCGGTAGCCGGTCGTCGAGCCGGAACGGCAGACGTCGGCGCCGATGCCGGCCTGCACCGCGCCGCGCACGGTCGGGCCGTTCTCCACCCGGGCCGACGGCGTCCACGCCGCGGTGTTCTCGACGCGGATCGAGCCGAAGTCGCTACCCGGGAAGTTGGTGCGCTCGACCGGCCCGATCGCGGTGCCGTTCGCGCCGTTCCAGGTGCCGCCGAGCTCGGTGCAGTGCCCGGCGGTGATCACGTACGCGGTGCCCGCGGAGTCGGTGGCGCTGAAGCCGATCGAGCAGCGGCCGCCGGCCTGGGCGAGGATCGCCTGCCCGCCGACCAGGTCGGCGTACTTCTCGGCCGGGGCGGAGTTCGGCTCCACCCGCAGCACCGACGGGTCGATGCCCTCGGTGAAGGCGTCGGTCTCGGCGGTGCGCGCGCCGACGACGTTGACCACGACCTGCTCGGTCGCGGGGTCGATCCACCAGCCGGCGACGGCGGCCGGCACGCCGCGGGAGCGGGCGTTCGGGTCGCCCTGGGCGCGGGAGTCGAGCTCGGCCATGGCGACCTGCGGGTCACCCGACGACGGCTGGGCGGGCGCGGCGGCCGCGGTGCCGGCCACGGCGAGCGTCAGCAGCACCGCGGCGCCGACGGCGGCCGCGGCGCGGGCACGGAGGGGGGAACGGGACACGGTGGTCCTCCAGGATGTGCTCCTCGGGCCGCGACGGGGGTCGCGGCCCGTTCGCTCCGGGGGAAGCGATGTGGATCATCCTGGCGTTGATTCGCCCGAATGGGGAGTCTCGTCTTAGCCCGTTCGGCGTAGTACGGCCGTCTCAGAAATCGTTGCGTAGTCGCGGTGTCACCCGAGGGCGTCGTCGTTGTCGATCTCGACGGGCTCGATGCCCTCCTCCGGCGGCAGCGCGAAACCGAAGACCCGGGAGTAGAACGCCAGCTCGGCGTCGAGCGCCCGCCGGATGTTGGCGGCCGCGCGGAAGCCGTGCTGCTCGCCGGCGAACAGCAGGTAGGCCACCGGGACACCGCGCGAGCGCAGCGCGTCGACGATCATCTCCGACTGGTTCGGCGGGACGATCGCGTCCTCGTCGCCCTGCAGCACGATCAGCGGGGTGGCGAAGCGCTCCACGTGGGTCAGCGGCGAGCGCTCGGCGTACACGGCCCGGGCCGCCGGCCACGGCCCGACCAGCCCGTCGAGGTAGCGCGACTCGAACTTGTGGGTGTCGCGGGCCAGCGCGGCCAGGTCGGCGACGCCGAAGTGGTCGGCCCCGGCGGAGAAGGGGGTGTCGGCGCGGGCCAGCGCGGCCAGCGTGGTGAACCCGCCCGCCGAGCCGCCGCGGATCGCCATCCGCACCGGGTCGACGCGGCCGGTGTCGGCGAGCGTGCGGGCCGCGGCGAGGCAGTCGGCCACGTCCACGATCCCCCACGCGCCCTTCAGCTGCTCGCGGTAGGCGCGGCCGTAGCCGGTGGAGCCGCCGTAGTCGACGTCGACGACGCCGAACCCGCGGCTGGTCCAGTACTGCACCCCGACCGACAGCACGGGTGTCGCCGAGCCGGTGGGACCGCCGTGGATGACCACGAGCAGCGGCGGCAGCTCCCCGGCGGGGGCGTCGTGCGCGCCCAGCGGCGGGTAGTAGAGCGCGTAGCCGGTGCGCGGGCTGCCCGCGGCGTCCGACGACAGGAACGTGATCGGCTCGGGCACCGACACCGTCTCCGGGTGCAGGCCCAGGTCGCGCGGGGCGCGCAGGGTCTGCACGCCGGCGGCCCCGGGCTCCCCCGCCCCCTCGGGGGCCGGAACGATCCGGTGCACACCCGGTTCCGCGGTGGGCGACCCGGCGACGCAGACCACCGCGTAGGGCCCGTCGGCGCGCACCGAGCCGATCGCGGTGAACGGGGTGTCCAGCTCGATGATCCGGCCGTCGAGTTCGCGCACGGCGAGCGCGTCGAAGCCCTGCGACGAGCGCGCGAACACCACCCGGCCGTCGTCGAGGACGGCGTAGCGCGACCCGCCGAGCGCCCACCCGGGCACCCCGATCTCGGCGTCGAGCCGGACCAGGGTCTCGATGTCGTGGCCGGGCATCCAGCGGTAGAGGTTCCACCAGCCGGTGCGGTCGGACAGGAAGGTGAGCGACCCGTCGGGCTGCCACTGCGGTTCGGTGACCGACTCGCCCGGCCCGCCCGCGACGACGGTGTCCTCCCCGCTCGCGAGGTCACGGACGGTCAGCTCCACGTCGTCCCACGGCATCGACGGGTGGTCCCACGACAGCCACGCCAGGGTCTCGCCGTCCGGGGAGATGCGCGGTGCGGCGACGAAGTCCGAGCCGCTGACCAGGACCTCCGGCACCGACGGCCGCCGGGCGTCGAGCCGGACGATCTCGTTCACGACCTCGGCGGACGGCGTGTGCTCGGCGTGGTGGTGCTCACGGACCGCGACCAGCCAGGAGCCGTCGGGGGCGACGTCGCCGTCGGCCCAGCGGTCCCCGCGCGGCACCGCGGGGGCGGGGGTGAGCGCGACCGGCTCGCCGCCGCGGTCGAGGCGGTAGAGACGCTGGTCGGTCCACTCGACGTACCAGACGGCGCCGGGGCTGCCGGCGTGCAGCCACCACGCGCCGCCGCCGTACTCGTGCACGGCGGTGCGGGCGTTCGCGCCGTCGGGGAGCAGGTCGCCGCGGGCGCCGTCGTCGGTGCGGCGGACCAGCTGGATCCGGCCGCCCTCGGCGGCCCGGCCCTCGGCCCAGACCACGCCGGTGTCCTCGGTCCCGGGCTCGCCGTCGGGCCGCACCTCGTCCAGCCGGACCGCGGCCGTCACCACCACCTCGGACGTGACCGGTGTCGGCCACGACCCGTACCCGGAGATCGTCACGGCGCCCACGCTAGTCATGCCCGGGGCGCGGTGCCCGTAGGCGGGGTCCCTACCTCCCGGCCCGCGCGACGGTCGCGCGGGCCCGGGCGAGCACCGGTGCGTCGACCATCTCGCCGTCGTGGCGGAACACCCCGGGGTGGTGCTGCGCCTCGGCGAGCAGGGCGCGGGCGTGCTCGACCTCGGCGTCGGTCGGGCGGAACCCGCGACGCACCACCTCGACCTGCGAGGGGTGGATGCAGACCTTCGCCGCGAAGCCGGCGTTCGCGGCGTCGGTGGCGTCGGCGAGCAGGCGGTCGGTGTCGGCGATGTCGGTGAGGACGGTGTCGACCGGGACCGCGCCGGCGGCGCGGGCGGCGTAGAGGACGCGGGTGCGGGCCTCGGTGAGCGCCGGCCCGTAGCCGCCGCCGGCGGTCCGCCCGGTGCGCCCGCCCAGGTCGGCGAGCAGGTCCTCGCTGCCCCACATGAGCGCGGTGCAGTTCGCGGCCCGCGCGATCGCGGGCGCCTGCAGCACGCCGTGCGCGGTCTCGCAGAGCGCGATCACCGGGTGCGGGGCCAGCGCCTCGACCGCGGCGGCGCTGGTGGCCATCGGCAGCATCAGCGTGAGGCCGGGGTGGGCGGCCAGCGCGGCGACGTCGCCGTCGTGGGCGGCGGTGCCCGGCGCGTTGATGCGCACGATCACCCGGGTCCGGTCCAGCTCCGCCAGCGCGGCGACGACCGCGTCGCGCGCAGCGTCCTTGTCGTCCGGGCCGACCGCGTCCTCCAGGTCGAGGATGACGGCGTCGGCCGCGGCGAGCGCCTTGGCGTAGCGGTCGGGCCGGTTCCCCGGGCAGAACAGCACGGCGGGCCCGTGGTCGAGGGGCTGGGCGGTGTCCACGGGCGTTCCTCCGGTCCGACGGCGACTCTCGCCCGCCCAGCATCTCCGGTCGCCCGGTGATCGGCAGCGCCGGCGGGTCCCGGCCGGTCGGCGGTGCCGCCCGGCGGGACGGCCGCGGGCCCTCACCCGTCCCGGCGCCGGGCCGACACCGCCTCCCGCAGCAGCCGCACCGCGTCCGGCAGCGCCCCCGGCCGCAGCACCGGCGCCAGCCCCACCACGCCGCGCAGCCCGGTCCACCAGCGGACCTGCCCGTCGGTGCGCAGCACCCCCACCCCCGGGGTCCGGCAGCCCGCGACGGCGGCGGGCAGGTTCGGGTAGATCTCGGCGAGCCGCGGCTCCCGGCAGGACCGTGCCCGCACCCGCACCGTCACGCAGCCGGGCAGCTCCTGCGCGATCCGCGAGCAGGGGGCGCAGGCCGCGTCGTGCACCACCACGAGCTCCCGGATCCGCGTGCGCGCCACGCGGCCATCATCGCCGCACGCCGCGCCGTCACCGCAGCAGGGCCGCCGCCAGCTCGACGGGGTGCGACAGCATCGGGTGGTGCCCGCCGGGGACCACCTCCGGCACCACGCCGCGCAGCCGCCGGGCGAGCATCGTGCGCACGAACGCGGCGGGGAACAGCTTGTCCTCGCGGCACAGCAGGTAGCGGGTCCGCACGTCCGGCCAGGCGTCGCGCGGCCAGGGCTGGTCGAACGGCGTCGCCGACTGCGCGCGCTCGTGGCGCAGCGCCTCGTCGGCCACCGGCTCGTCGACGTCGTGGTAGAAGAGCGCGACGACGTCGTCGGGGTCGCGCCCGTCGCGCGCGTCCTGCGCGGCCCGGGCCGCGCCCTGCCCGGTCGCCTCCCACCAGTCCGACGCGGACTCCCCCGGCGCCGGCACCATCGCCGTCACCAGGACGAGCTCACGGACCGCGAGCCGGTCGCAGACCAGCGGAGCGCTGAACCCGCCGAAGGAGTGCGCGACGACCACGAGGTCGCCCGGGTCGCTCCCCACCGCCGCGACGACGGCGTCGGCGTAGGTCTCCAGCGTGGCGGTGTCGTCGTCGCAGGGCAGCTCGGCGGGCACCGCGCGGTGCCCGCGGCGGGTCAGCTCCGCGGCGAGCGGGCCGAGGTACCAGGTGTCGCTCCCCGCCCCGGGGACCAGCGCGAACGTCGTCATGTCCACTACGACCGGTCCCGGCGGGCGGACTCATCGGCCGCGCGCGGGTACCGTCGGCGACCCACCCGCGAGGAGGCCCGATGAGCGACCCGACCCCGCAGCCCGAGCCCGCCGTGCCCGACCCGGTCGAGCCCGCGTCGGGCTGGACCGACTCCGGTGCGCCGACGTTCTCCCGGGTCCGCGAGACCGTCGAGGCCCGTGCGGCGACCGCGGGCGCCGCCGCCGGGCTCGCCGCCGACGACGACCGCGCCCGCGAGGCCGAGGACGCGTTCGCCGAGCGCGAGCGCCGGGCGGCCGAGCGGCTCGCCGAGATCCGCCGCTCGCTGGGGGGCTGACCCGCCGCACCCCGCGCGCGGCCGCCGCACCCCGGACGGCGGGTGCGACGCCCGCCGCCGGGGCACGGGACCCCGCTCAGTCCGCCTTGCGGCGGAAGATCTTGTCCCCCAGCCAGACCAGAGGGTCGTACTTACGGTCCACCGCGCGCTCCTTGAGCGGGATCAGCGCGTTGTCGGTGATCTTGATGTGCTCGGGGCAGACCTCGGTGCAGCACTTGGTGATGTTGCAGTAGCCCAGCCCGTGGTCCTCCTGCGCCTCGGCCGCCCGGTTGCCGTGGGCGTCGAGCGGGTGCATGTCGAGCTCGGCCATCCGCATCAGGTAGCGCGGCCCGGCGAACGCCTCCTTGTTCTCCTCGTGGTCGCGGACCACGTGGCAGGTGTTCTGGCACAGGTAGCACTCGATGCACTTGCGGAACTCCTGGCTCCGCTCGACGTCGACCTGCGCCATCCGGTACTCGCCCGGCGCGACCCCCTCGGGCGGGGTGAAGCTCGGGATCTCCCGGGCCTTGGTGTAGTTGAACGACACGTCGGTGACGAGGTCGCGGATCACCGGGAAGCTGCGCAGCGGCGTCACGGTGACGATCTCGTCGTCGGCGAAGGTGTTCATCCGGGTCATGCACATCAGCCGCGGGCGGCCGTTGATCTCCGCCGAGCAGGAGCCGCACTTGCCGGCCTTGCAGTTCCACCGCACGGCGAGGTCGCCGGCCTCGGTGGCCTGCAGCCGGTGGATGACGTCGAGGACGACCTCGCCCTCGTTGACCTCGACGGGGTAGTCGACGAGCTCGCCCTTGGTGTCGTCGCCGCGCCACACCCGGAAGTGGTGCAGGTGGGTCTGCTTGTTCTCGGTCGACGTCATCAGGCGCCCTCCCCCGCGTCCGAGCGGTGCCCGCCCAGCTCCTCGCCGGTGTAGTACTTCTTCAGCTCGTCCATCTCGAACAGGTCGAACAGGTCGGACCGCATCGGGATCTGTTCCTGGCGGGTCAGCTCGACGTCGTCCTCGCCGATGGCCCGGCAGACCAGCAGCAGATGGCGCCAGTCGGAGTCCATGACGGGGAAGTCGTCGCGGGTGTGCCCGCCGCGCGACTCCTGGCGCTCCAGCGCCGCCTTGCCCGTGCACAGCGCGACGAGCAGCATGTTGCGCAGGTCCAGGGCCAGGTGCCAGCCCGGGTTGAACCGGCGGTGCCCCTCCACCGAGACGGTGCGCGTGCGGGTCGCGATGTCCTCGAGCTTCTTCAGGGCGAGCTCCATCTCGTCGCCCTTGCGGATGATCCCGACGAGCTCGTGCATCGTCTTCTGCAGCTCCTGCTGCACGACGAACGGGTTCTCCCCGCCCGCGGTCGCGCTGGAGAACGGCAGCATCGCCCGCTCCAGCGCCGCGGTCACGTCGGACTCGGCGACGGCCGGGCGCCCCCGGTCCGCGTGCTCCGCGGCGTGCAGCCCGGCGCGGCGGCCGAACACCAGCAGGTCCGACAGCGAGTTGCCGCCGAGCCGGTTGGAGCCGTGCATGCCGCCCGCGACCTCGCCCGCGGCGAACAGCCCGAGGACCCTCGACATCGCGGTGTCCGGCTCGACCTCGACCCCGCCCATCACGTAGTGGCAGGTCGGGCCGACCTCCATCGGCTCCTTGGTGATGTCGACGTCGGCCAGCTCCTTGAACTGGTGGTGCATCGACGGGAGCCGCTTGAGGATCTCCTCGGGCTTGAGCCGGGTGGAGACGTCGAGGAACACCCCGCCGTGCTCGGTGCCGCGGCCCGCCTTGACCTCGGAGTTGATCGCGCGGGCCACCTCGTCGCGGGGCAGCAGCTCCGGCGGGCGCCGGTTGTTGTCCGGGTCGGTGTACCAGCGGTCGCCCTCCTCCTCGGAGGTGGCGTACTGCTCCTTGAACACGTCCGGCACGTACTCGAACATGAACCGCGTGCCGTCGGTGTTGCGCAGCACGCCGCCGTCGCCGCGGACGGACTCGGTGACCAGCAGGCCCCGCACCGACGGCGGCCAGACCATGCCCGTCGGGTGGAACTGCAGGAACTCCATGTTGATCAGCGTGGCGCCGGCGCGCAGGGCCAGCGCGTGGCCGTCGCCGGTGTACTCCCAGGAGTTCGACGTGACCGAGTAGCTCTTCCCGACCCCGCCGGTGGCCAGCACGATCGCCGGGGCGTCGAAGCGCACGAACCGGCCGTCGCCGCGGAAGTAGCCGAAGCAGCCGGAGATCGCGGCCGGGCCGCCGTCGGTGGGGGTGGTGAACAGCTCGGTGATCGTGCACTCGTGGAACACCCGGATGCGCGACTCCGCGTCGCCGGTCTCGGCGAGGTCCTCCTGCTGCAGCGAGACGACCTTCTGCTGCAGGGTGCGGATCAGCTCCAGGCCGGTGCGGTCGCCGACGTGCGCCAGCCGCGGGTAGGTGTGCCCGCCGAAGTTGCGCTGGCTGATCTTGCCGTCCTTCGTGCGGTCGAACAGCGCGCCGTAGGTCTCCAGCTCCCAGACCCGGTCCGGGGCCTCCTTGGCGTGCAGCTCGGCCATCCGCCAGTTGTTGAGGAACTTCCCGCCGCGCATGGTGTCGCGGTAGTGGACCTGCCAGTTGTCGTTCGGGTTGGCGTTGCCCATCGACGCCGCGCAGCCGCCCTCGGCCATCACGGTGTGCGCCTTGCCGAACAGCGACTTGGAGATGATCGCCGTCCGCTTGCCCTGCAGGCGGGCCTCGATCGCCGCCCGCAGGCCGGCGCCGCCGGCCCCGATGACGACGACGTCGTACTCGTGACGCTCGATCTGCTCGTCGGTGTGGTCGGTCATGTCCGGGTTCACCCCACGATCCGGAGGTCGGTGATCCAGCCGGCCGAGACGGCCATGACGTAGAAGTCGGTGATCGCCAGGCTGGCCAGCGTCGCCCACGCGAACTGGTTGTGCCGCGTGTTCAGCTTCGAGACCTGGGTCCAGAGCCGGTAGCGCAGCGGATGCTTCGAGAAGTGGTTGAGCCGCCCGCCGACGACGCTGCGGCACGAGTGGCAGGACAGCGTGTAGCCGAACAGCAGGACGACGTTCGCGACCAGGACGATGTTGCCCAGCCCGAGCCCGAACCCGCCGTCGGGCTTCACGAACGCCAGCACCGCGTCGTAGGTGTTGATCAGCGTGATGATCGCGGCGATGTAGAAGAAGTAGCGGTGCGCGTTCTGCAGGATCAGCGGGAACCGCGTCTCCCCGGTGTAGCGCGCGTGCGGCTCGGCCACCGCGCAGGCCGGCGGGGACAGCCAGAACGCCCGGTAGTAGGCCTTGCGGTAGTAGTAGCAGGTCAGCCGGAACAGCAGCAGGAACGGCAGCGACACCGCCGCGTAGGGCAGCCACCAGACGTCGGGCAGGAACTGCCCGAAGTGCGACGCCTCCGGCGCGCAGCCGACCGAGACGCACGGCGAGTAGAACGGCGTCAGGTAGCCGTACTCGGGCACGAAGTAGAAGTCCTGCATGAAGGCCCGCACCGTGGCGTACGCGACCCAGGCGACGAACGCGACGAACGTCGCCAGCGGTGGCAGCCACCACCGGTCCGTGCGCAGCGTGCGGGCGGCGATCGTGGCCCGGCCGGAGGCCGTCACGCCGCCGCTGGTGTCAGTGGTGGATGACACGCGCGGGAGCTCCTGTCGTCTCGACGACGTCGACCTCGCCCGGCTCCCCGCGATACGGGGTCGAACACCTGACACGACGCCGTGTCCTTGCACTGGTCGTGCGAGACTACGACGCAGATCACATGTGATCTACGTCGGGTGCGCGATTGGCGGTCCGATCGAGACGTGGCTCACACGTCACCGCCCGTCGAGGCCCGATTCGCGCAGCGTGACGTTGAGCCGGCCCGACCGCAGGCCCGTCCCCGGTGGTCCCGGGTCGTCGAGCAGCCGGGGCACGCCGTGGTACGCGAGCCGGCTGGCGCCGCCGAACACCACCAGGTCACCGGAGTACAGCTCGACGTCGGTGAACGGCCGCCCCCGGTGCTCGGGGGTGCCGAGCCGGAACACACACGCCCGCCCGACCGACAGCGACACCACCGGCGCCCCCGAGCGCTCCTCGCGGTCCTGGTGCATCCCCATCCGGGCGTCGCCGTCGTAGACGTTGACCACCGCGACGTCCGGCCGGTACGCCGCCGCGTCCGGGTGCCCGGTCGCCGCGAGCGCGGACCGTCCGAGGTCGGCCAGCCACCCCGGGACCGGCGGGACGGGCGAGCCGTCCTGGTCGTCGCGGGTGCGGGAGTAGCGGTAGGGCAGCCAGTGCCACCCCAGGCAGACCGAGCGCACCGACATGACCCCGCCCCCGGGCAGCGTCACCGTCCGCAGGCCCGGGCCCGCGCGCACCCAGTCGCGGCAGGCGTCGGCGAGACGGCGCTGCCCGGGCAGGTCCAGCCAGTCCGGCACGTGCACCGCGCCGGGCCCGAGCCCGCGCCGCTCGCGGCCGAACAGCCCGTCCATGTCCCCACCCCCGCGACGCACGACGGCCCGGGCACGCCCGCGTGCGGGGCGGCCCGGGCCGTCGGGACGGCGTGTCCTACTTCTTCTTACCGCCCACCGTCGCCGCGAGGTAGTCGCGGTTGAGCTGGGAGATCACGTCGAGCGGGATCTCCTTGGGGCAGGCGGTGGCGCAGGCGCCGGTGTTGGTGCAGCCGCCGAAGCCCGCGGCCTCGTGCTCCTCCACCATCGTCACGACGCGGTCGTAGCGCTCCGGCTGGCCCTGCGGCAGCTCGCCCAGGTGGGTCAGCTTGGCGCCGAGGAACAGCGACGCCGACCCGTTCGGGCAGGCCGCGACGCAGGCGCCGCAGCCGATGCAGTTCGCCGCGGCGAACGAGCGGTCCGCGGCCGCCTTCGGCACCGCGTTGGAGTTGGCCTCCGGCGCCGACCCGGTGTTCACCGAGACGTAGCCGCCGGCCTGGATCATCTTGTCGAACGCCGCGCGGTCGACGACCAGGTCCTTCAGGACCGGGAACGCCCCCGAGCGGAACGGCTCGATGACGATCGTGTCGCCGTCGGAGTAGTGGCGCATGTGCAGCTGGCACGTGGTGGTGGCGCGCTGCGGGCCGTGCGGACGGCCGTCGATGACCATGCTGCAGGAGCCGCAGATGCCCTCGCGGCAGTCGTGGTCGAACGCCACCGGCTCGTCACCGGACAGGATGAGCTTCTCGTTGAGCACGTCGAGCATCTCGAGGAACGACATGTCCTCGTCGGCCTCGACGCTGTAGTTGACCAGGCGACCCTTGTCGACCGCGTCGCGCTGGCGCCAGACCTTCAGGTTGAGCTTCACGGGGTCCTCGCCTTACTTGTAGCTGCGCTGGGTCGGGTGCACGTACTCGAACGTGAGCTCCTCCTTGTGCAGGACCGGAGCCTGCCCGCGGCCGGTGTACTCCCAGGCCGAGGTGAAGGAGAAGTTCTCGTCGTCGCGCTGCGCCTCGCCGTCCTCGGTCTGGCTCTCACCGCGGAAGTGGCCGCCGCAGGACTCGCGGCGGGCGAGCGCGTCGAGACACATGAGCTCGCCGAGCTCGAGGAAGTCGGCCACCCGGCCGGCCTTCTCCAGGCTCTGGTTGAGCTCCGCGCCCGTGCCCGGCACCTTGACGTTGCTCCAGAACTCGCGGCGCAGCTCGGGGATGCGGTCCAGCGCCTTGCGCAGGCCCTCCTCGGTCCGCTCCATGCCGCAGTAGTCCCACATGATCTGGCCCAGCTCGCGGTGGAAGGAGTCCACCGTGCGGGTGCCGTCGATCGACAGGAACTGGTCGATCCGCTCGTTCACCGACTGCACGGCCTCGACGACCTCGGGCGCGTCGTCGCCGACGGCGTCGAGCTCGTTCTTGGCCAGGTAGTCGCCGATGGTGACCGGCAGGACGAAGTAGCCGTCGGCCAGGCCCTGCATCAGCGCGGACGCGCCGAGGCGGTTCGCGCCGTGGTCGGAGAAGTTCGCCTCGCCCGCCACGTAGAGACCCGGGATCGTCGACTGCAGGTCGTAGTCGACCCAGAGCCCGCCCATCGTGTAGTGCACGGCGGGGAAGATCCGCATCGGGACCTCGTAGGGGTTCTCCCCCGTGATCCGCTCGTACATCTCGAACAGGTTGCCGTACTTGTTCTCGACGGCCTTGCGCCCGAGGCGCTGGATGGCGTCGTCGAAGTCCAGGTAGACGCCCAGGCCCGACGGTCCGACGCCGCGCTTCTCGTCGCAGACCTCCTTGGCGGCGCGCGAGGCGATGTCGCGGGGCACCAGGTTGCCGAACGCCGGGTACTTGCGCTCGAGGAAGTAGTCGCGCTCGTCGTGCGGGATCTCGTTCGGCCCGCGGTCGTCGCCGAGCTTCTTCGGGACCCACACGCGGCCGTCGTTGCGCAGCGACTCCGACATCAGGGTCAGCTTCGACTGGTGGTCGCCGGAGACCGGGATGCAGGTCGGGTGGATCTGGGTGAAGCAGGGGTTCGCGAACAGCGCGCCCTTGCGGTGCGCCCGCCAGGAGGCGGTGACGTTGCAGCCCTTGGCGTTGGTCGACAGGTAGAAGACGTTGCCGTAGCCGCCGGAGGCGAGCACGACCGCGTCGGCGGTGTGCACCTCGATCTCGCCGGAGACCATGTCGCGCGCGACGATGCCGCGGGCGCGCCCCTCGACGACGATCAGCTCCAGCATCTCGTGCCGGGCGTACATCTCGACGGTGCCGGCCTTCACCTGGCGCTCCAGCGCCTGGTAGGCGCCGATCAGCAGCTGCTGACCGGTCTGGCCGCGGGCGTAGAACGTCCGGGAGACCTGCACGCCGCCGAAGGAGCGGTTGTCGAGCAGACCGGCGTAGTCGCGGGCGAACGGGACGCCCTGCGCGACGCACTGGTCGATGATCTGCCGCGAGATCTCCGCGAGGCGGTGGACGTTGGACTCCCGCGCGCGGAAGTCGCCGCCCTTCACGGTGTCGTAGAACAGCCGGTAGACCGAGTCGCCGTCGTTGCGGTAGTTCTTCGCCGCGTTGATGCCGCCCTGCGCCGCGATCGAGTGCGCCCGGCGCGGGCTGTCCTGGTAGCAGAAGGTCTTGACGTGGTAGCCGGCCTCGCCGAGCGTCGCGCTCGCGGAGCCGCCGGCCAGGCCGGAGCCCACGACGATGATCTTCTTCGAGCGCTTGTTCGCCGGGTTGACGAGCTTGACGCCGAAGCGGCGGCGCTCCCAGCGGGTCTCGATCGGACCCGAGGGCACCGCCTTGTCGACGACCGGCTCACCGGTCGCGTAGTCGGCGTAGGAGACGTGGTGGGAAGAGGCGTCAGTCATGGGTCAGACCACTCCGAACGTGACGGCGAGGGGCACCGAGATGAAGCCGAGCGTGAGGACGGCGGCGACGACGGTCGACACCGCCTTGATGGTGCGCTCCCGGCTGTTCGACGACCACCCGAGCGTCTGGATCCCGGAGAAGATGCCGTGCTGGACGTGGAACCCGAGCGCGACGACCGCGAGGACGTAGAACAGGGTGACGTACCAGCGGCCGGGGGTGAAGTCGGCCGCGAGGTTGTCGGCCACCGCCAGGTGCACGCCGTTCGGGTTCAGCGTGCCCGCGGTGAGGTCGAGCAGGTGGTAGATCACGAACAGCACGATGATGACGCCGCCCCAGCGCATGGTGCGGGCCGCGTAGCTGCCCTTGACCTGGTAGGAGCCACCGGCGTACTTGACCGGACGCGCCCGCCGGGCACGCAGGGCCAGCAGCGTCGCCGACCAGATGTGCGCGACCACCGAGACCAGCAGCACGACCCGGACGATCCAGAGCATGCCCGAGTAGGGCAGCGCGGGCTCCAGGATGGTGCGCAGCCAGGCCGCGTAGTGATCGATCGACTCGGGGCCGAAGAAGATCTTCAGGTTCCCGATCATGTGCAGGACGACGTAGAGCAGCAGGAAGACCCCGCTCACCGCCATCACGAACTTCAGCAGCGCACTGGGAGTGCGCGGGCGCCGGGGCATGGCGGGCTTCGCTCCGCCTGCCCGGGACTTCTCGGACATCGTGACCACGGCCTCTAGTGGACATACCAACAGGTGAGGCGGTCCAATGCATGAAACGGCCGACGGTCATAGCCGTAAGCTATGCACGTGACACTTCAGCAGCTCATGTACTTCGTGGCTGTGGCACACGTGCGCAGCTTCACTCGCGCGGCCGACCAGGTGGGTGTCGCCCAGCCGACGCTGAGCCGGTCGCTGCGCGCCCTGGAGGACGAGCTCGGCGCCCCCCTGATCAACCGCGGCGCCGCGGTCACCCTGACCCCGGCCGGGGAGGCCGTGCTGCCGCTCGCCCGTCGCATGCTCGCCGACTCCGACATGGTGCGCACGACGGTGGCCGAGCTCGTCGGACTGCGCAGCGGGCGGGTACGGGTCGGCGCGACGCCGTCGCTGTGCATCGGCGTGCTGTCCGACGTGCTGCGCGTGTTCCACGCCCGCCACCCCGAGGTCGCCGTCGAGCTGGCCGAGGACGGCTCGCAGCCCCTGGAGGCCGCGCTGGTGCAGGGCGCGCTGGACGTCGCGCTGGTGATCGTGCCCCCCGACGGCGTCGACCCGACCCTGCACACCGCCCCCCTGCTGCGCGAGCGGCTCTCGGTCGCCTCCCCGCGGGCGCGCCGGCCGCTGACCGCACGCGGGTCGATGACCGTCGCCGAGCTGGCCCGCCACGACCTCGTCATGGTCCGGCGCGGCTACGACCTGCGGGAGGTGACGCTGCGGGCCTACGCGGAGGCCGGGGTGACCCCGCGGATCGCGGTGGAGGGCGGGCAGATGGACGCGGTGCTGCGGATGGTCGAGGCCGGGACCGGGGTGGCGGTGGTGCCCGACCTGACCTTCATCGGACGCCCGCGGCTGCGCCGCACGGTGCTCAACCCGGCGCTGTACCGCACGGTCGCGCTGGCGCGCCGCGCCGACATCGCGCCGACCCCGGCGGTGATCGCGTTCGCCGACACCCTGCTCGAGCACATGTCCGACACCTCGGTGTCGCTGCGCGACGGCTCGACCGACGTGCAGGTGCTGCACCGGCACCGCAGCGGGCGCGAGCTGCTCGGCTGAGCCGCGCCCCGGCTCAGTCCGGGACCGGGTAGACCGGCGGCGGGTCGCCGGGGGCGCCGGGCGGGTGCGGGTCGATGACGGCGAGGTGCTCCAGCGTCCCGGTCACCTGCAGGACCCGCCGCACCGCGCGCGACACCCCGCAGAACAGCTCCAGCTCCACCCCCGCGTCGACGGCGGAGCGCCGGCAGGCCAGCAGGGCCGCCACCCCGGCCGAGCCGAGGAACCGCACGGCGGACAGGTCGAGCACGATCCGCGGCGCGGCCGCGCACCAGGCGTCGACCTGATCGGCGAGGAACCCGGCCGTGGCCGCGTCGATCTCGCCGCGCACGTGCAGGGCCACCGGCCCCGCCGGGTGCGGGACGGCCTCCACGGCCAGCCCGCCGCCGTCGGCGGTGCGGGCGGAGAGGCCGGGCACGCCTCCGGGCCCGTCCGTCCGCTCGGTCATGTACCGGCCGCCTCCCGCGGGGCGCTGCACCGCCGCGCGGCACAGAGTGCCAGCCCGCGGCGAAGATCGCCGGACGGCCGCCGTCGGCGCGCGGGGCGCCGCCGGTCTCCCTACGCTCGCGACGTGGCCCATCACGACCTCGTCATCGTCGGCACCGGCTCCGGGAACATGATCGTCGACGACCGGTTCGCGGGTCTCGACGTCGCCCACGTCGAGGCGACCCGGTTCGGCGGGACCTGCCTGAACGTCGGGTGCATCCCGACCAAGATGCTGGCCTACACCGCCGAGGTCGCCGAGACCGTGCGGGCGGCGTCCTCGCTCGGGGTGGACGCCCGCGTCGAGCGGGTGCGCTGGCGCGACATCCGCGACCGGGTCTTCGCCCGGCTCGACCCGATCGGCGACGAGGGCCGCGCCTACCGCCGCGCGCACGGCACCGTCCACGAGGGCGCCGCCCGCTTCACCGGGCCCCGCGCGATGACGGTGGACCTGGCCGGCGGCGGCACCGCGGAGCTCACCGCGGACCGGATCGTGCTCGCCGTCGGCGGGCGCCCGGTGGTCCCGCCGCCGGTGGCCGACTCGGGAGTGCCCTTCGACACCTCGGACACGATCATGCGGATCGACGAGCTCCCCGAGCACCTGGCGATCATCGGCGGCGGCTACATCGCGGCGGAGTTCGCGCACGTCTTCGGCGGTCTCGGCTGCCGCGTGACGATCGTCGAGAACGCCGGCACGCTGCTCGGCGGCATGGACGAGTCGGTCGTCGAGCGGTTCACCGAGGCCGCGCGGGAGCGTTTCACCGTCCACACCGGGCACGCCGTGGAGAAGGTGACCGGCGCCGCGGGCGACGTGCGCCTACACCTCGACGACGGCACCGAGATCCGGGCCGACCGGCTGCTCGTCGCGGCCGGGCGCACGCCCAACTCCGACCGGATCGACGCGGGCGCGGGCGGCGTCGACGTCGACGACGCCGGCCGCGTCGTCGTCGACGGGTTCGGGCGCACCTCGGCCGAGGGGGTCTGGGCGCTGGGCGACGTCTGCACCTCGCACCCGCTCAAGCACGTCGCCAACCACGAGGCCGAGGTCGTCGGGCACAACCTCGCCCACCCCGGCGACCTGCGGGCAGTCGACCACGACCTGGTGCCCGCGGCGGTGTTCACCACCCCGCAGATCGGCACGGTCGGGCGCACCGAGCAGCAGTGCCGCGAGGAGGGCCTGTCCTACCGGGTCGGCATGACCGACTACGCCGACGTCGCCTACGGCTGGGCGATGGAGGACGAGCGCGGGTTCTGCAAGGTGCTCGTCGCGCCGGACGGCACGCTGCTCGGCGCGCACGTGCTCGGCCCGCAGGCCTCCACCCTGGTGCAGCAGCTGGTGCAGGCGATGGCGCTGGGCGTCACCGCCGCGCGCCTGGCCGAGGTGCAGTACTGGATCCACCCCGCGCTGACCGAGGTGATCGAGAACGCGCTGCGCGACGCGGCCGAGGAGGACTAGGCGCGCCGCTCCGCCAGCTCGGTCACCACCGCCAGCGCGACGACGACGGCGAGCACCACCAGCCCGATCGCGATCGCGGGCAGCGCGTGCCCGGCCGCCAGCGCGGCCGTGGCCGCCACGACCAGGACCGCGGCGGCCACGTACCGCGAGCGGCCGACCGTCCCCGTCCGTCCGCGCAGGTAGAGGGTGTTGCCCGCGATGTAGAGCAGTGGCCCGCCGACCGAGGTCAGGACCAGCGCGGGCCCGTTCTCGGGGTGGGTGAGGTGCAGCTCGATCGCGACGGCGAACACCACCGCACCGGCCACCATCAGCCCGTGGGCGTAGGCGAAGGCGGCGCGGGCCGCCCGGACCGAGGCGTCCCCGGCGCCGGCGCGGCTGCCGTGCCCGGCCAGCGCGAAGTAGGACCACCACAGCGCCACCAGCCCGACGAACCCGAGCAGGGTGATCAGCACCGCGTAGGGCGTCACGACCTCCAGGTCGGTCAGCGTGAAACCCATGATCAGGATGGACTCGCCGAGCGCGATGATGAACACCAGGCGGTTCCGTTCGGCGAGGTGCTCGAGGTCGACCGGCCAGTCGGTCATCGGGGTGCGCCCCAGGCCCGGCACCCGGTACTCGGCCCGCGGGCCCGCGATGTCCACGGCGACCGCCAGCGCCCACACCACGAGCCGGGCCACCGGCGGCAGGAACGCCCCGGCGACGAACAGCACCGACGCCGCGGTGCTCCACACCAGCAGCAGGCGGTAGTTGCGGGCGAGCACGTGCCCGCGCATCGTGACGACCAGGAACAGCGGTCGACCGATCTGCGCGGTGGCGAAGCACAGCGCGAACAGCAGGCCCCCGCCGCCGAACGCCGCGGGCAGCGCCAGCGCCATCCCCAGCGCGGCCAGCATGAGCCCGGCGTTGAGCAGCCGCACCGACGTCCGGCCCGGGTCCAGATAGTTCATCGCCCAGGCCGAGTAGTTCCACAGCCACCACACCGCCGCGAACAGCACCGCGGTCTCCAGCGCCCCGACCGGGGTGAGGTGGTACAGCAGCGTGTGCGAGACCTGCACGATCGCGAACACGTAGACCAGGTCGAAGAACAGCTCGACGGGGGCGACCTCGGAGTCCCCGGCGGGGCGCATCAGCCGGGGCCGGGTGTCCTGAGTGGTCATCGGCGGGGTCCCTTCACCGTGTCGTCGCGACGAAGGGTAGTGCGGAGCGCAACGATGGCCGGGTGACCCTCGGCCTGCGCCCGATGCGCCCCCGCGACCCCGACGAACCGCACCGCGCGGCGAGCCCGCTGGAGCTGTTCTTCGACCTCGTGTTCGTGGTCGCGGTGTCGCTGTCCTCGGCGGGGCTGCACCACGCCGAGTCCGGCGGGCACGTCGGCGCCGGCGTGGGGTCCTACCTGCTGGTGTTCTTCGGCATCTGGTGGGCGTGGATGAACTTCACCTGGTTCGCCTCCGCCTTCGACGTCGACGACTGGCTCTACCGGGTCACGACGCTGGTGCAGATGGCGGGCGCGCTGGTGCTCGCGGCGGGCAGCCCGGCGGCGATGGAGGGCCACGGCTACGGCGTCGTCGTCGCCGGGTACGTGATCATGCGGCTCGCGATGGTGACCCAGTGGCTGCGGGCCGCGCGCTCGCACCCGGAGCTGCGGCGCACCGCGCTGCGCTACGCGGGCGGGATCACCGTGATGCAGCTGCTGTGGGTCGGGTGGGCGCTGTGGGTGCCGCACCCGGCCGGGTTCGTGCTGCTCGCACTGGGCGAGGTCGCGGTGCCGGTGCTCGCCGAGCGGGCGCGGAGCACGCCGTGGCACCCGCACCACATCGCCGAGCGCTACAGCCTGTTCACCCTGATCCTGCTGGGCGAGTCGGTGCTCGCGTCGACCACCGCCGTGGTCGACGCGCTGTCCTCGGCGCAGCACCTGGGCCCCCTGCTGCTGCTCTCGGCCTGCGGGCTGGTGCTGGCCGCGGGGATGTGGTGGACCTACTTCTGCCGCGAGCAGCACGAGCACGTGCGCGTCATGCCGCGGGCGCTGGTGTTCGGCTACGGCCACTACCTCGTCTTCGCCGCCGCCGGGGCGTTCTCGGCCGGCATCGAGGTCGCCGTGGACGTCGACACCGCCGCGGCGGGGCTGTCCGCCGCCGCGGCCGGGGCGACGCTGACGGTGCCGGTCGCGCTGTTCGTGCTGGGCATCTGGGCGCTGGCGATCCGGCCCACGCTGACACCGGGGCGCAACGCGGCCGTCGTCGCGCTCACGGTGCTGCTCGGCTGCTCGGCGCTGGTGCCGTTCACCCCGGTGGTCGCCGCGGTGCTGATGGTGGCCGTGGTCGTGACCGTCGAGACCGCGCGTGACGTGGTGCGCCACGCGGTGTCCTGAGAGGCTGGGGACATGCCCGGCAGCGACGACACGGTCGTCACCCACGACACCGGCCACCACCGCTACGAGATCCTGGTCGGCGGGACCGTGGTCGGGCGGGCCGAGTACGTCGACGCCCACGAGCAGCGGATCTTCCACCACACCGTGATCGACCCGGCCCACGAGGGCCACGGGCTCGGCTCCACCCTGGTCCGCTTCGCCCTCGACGACACCCGCGCCGCCGGGCAGCGGATCGTGCCGGTGTGCCCGTACGTGCGGCACTGGGTGGCGACCCACCAGGGCTGGGCCGACATCCTCGACCTGGTGACCCCGGACGCCGTCGCCACCGCCCGCCGGTGGTCGGCGCGATGAGCAACGTCGAGACCGCCCCGGAGGAGGTCGTCTGCGGCGGCGACGCCGCGGCGCCGGAGCTCGTGACCCCGCGCGACGTGCCGCTGGGCGGGCCGCGCGCGATGACCGTGCGGCGCACCCTGCCGCGGCGCACCCGGTCCCTGATCGGGGCCTGGTGCTTCGTCGACCACTACGGCCCCGACCGCGTCGCCCGCACCGGCGGGATGGCCGTGCCGGGGCACCCGCACACCGGGCTCGCGACGGTGTCGTGGCTGTTCACCGGCGAGGTCGAGCACCGCGACACCACCGGCGCGCACGCGATCGTCCGCCCCGGCGAGCTGAACCTGATGACCGCGGGCTCGGGCATCGCGCACTCGGAGTTCTCGACGCCGGGCACCGAGGTGCTGCACGGGGTGCAGCTGTGGCTGGCGCTGCCGGCGGCGCACCGTGCCACCGCGCCCGCGTTCACCCACCACGCCCCGCCGCGCGTGCAGGCCGGACCGGCCGCGCTGCGCGTGTTCCTCGGGTCGCTGGCCGGGTCGACCTCGCCGGTGGCGACGTTCTCGCCGCTGCTCGGCGCCGAGGTCGTGCTGCCCGCCGGGGCGACCGTGCGGCTGGACGTCGACCCGGGGTTCGAGCACGGCGCGCTGGTCGACACCGGCTCCGCGCGGGTCGCCGGGACCGGTGCGGCCCCGGGCGAGCTGGTCTACACCCCGCCGGGGCGGACGACGCTGGAGCTGACGGCCGGCGACGACGGCGCGCGCCTGGTGCTGCTCGGCGGGCGGCCGCTGGGCGAGCGGATCGTCATGTGGTGGAACTTCGTCGGCGCCTCGCACGACGAGGTCGCCGCGTACCGCGAGCAGTGGGAACGCGAGCGCGCCGCCGGCGGCGACCCGGGCGGCCGGTTCGGGGCCTTCCCGCAGGCCTGGACCTCGACGCTGCCCGCGCCCGAGCTGCCGAACGCGCGGCTCACCCCGCGGGGCTGACCCCCGGCTCGGCCCGCACGACCACCACCACGCGGCGCAGCTGCTCCAGCAGCAGCTCCGCGGCGCGGCCGTCGTGGGCGACGACGAGGTCCACGCGCCCGACCTCGCCGGACAGGTCGACCTGCAGCGAGCGCACCGCCCAGCGGCGCGACCGCAGCACGGTCATGACCTTCAGCAGGCCGTCGTCGGCACCGGTGAGCAGCAGCGAGACGGCGTGGCCCGCGGCCGGTGCCGTCGGCCCGGGGGCGTCGTCGGTGGCGGCGGGCGGGGCGGTGAGGGCGTTCATCGGATCTCCGGTGTTCGGCGTCGAACGGGCGATCCGGCCAGGTCCGGCGGGCACGACGTGCCACGCGCCGGCTCCCTGGGTTCAGCCGGCGCGTCGGGTAATGATCCGCCCACGCACGGTCCCAGGGTAACAGGCGTCACCACCCCCGGCAGCGGTGTCGTGATCGTCGGCGCGGATGCTGGGGCCGTGCGGTACGTGGCGATCGGGGACAGCTTCACCGAGGGCGTCGGCGACGAGGGCCCGGACGGGGTGCCCCGCGGCTGGGCCGACCGGGTCGCCGCCGGGCTGGCCGGCGCCACCGGCGAGACCGTGCACTACGCGAACCTGGCCGTGCGCGGGCGGCTGCTCGCCGACGTCGTCGGGCCGCAGCTCGACGCCGCGCTCGCCCTCGACCCGGTGCCGACGCTGCTCACCCTCAACGGCGGGGGCAACGACATGCTGCGCCCGCACGCCGACCTCGCCGAGCTCGCCCGCCTCACGGTCGGCGCGGTGGACCGCTGCGCCGCGGCGGGCGTCCGGCTGGTGCTGCTCAGCGGGGCGGACCCCTCGGCGCGGCTGCCGTTCGGGCGGCTGGTGCACCGGCGCGGCGCCGAGCTGTCGGCCGGGGTGCGCAGCCTCGCGGCCGGGCGCGAGCTGACCTTCGTCGACGTCTTCGCCGACACCGAGATCCGCCGCCCGCGCTACTGGTCGCCGGACCGGCTGCACCTCGGGCCGTCCGGGCACGTGCGCGCGGCCGGCCTGGTGCTGGACGCGCTCGGGGTGCGCGGGTCCGCGCCCGCCGCCGTCGCGGCGCAGGACCCGCCGCGGGCGGTCGCGGGCGAGCTGGCCTACTACCGCCGGCACGTCCTGCCGTGGGTGGGGCGACGGCTGCGCGGCCGCTCGTCGGGTGACGGCCGGCCGGCCAAGGCACCGTCGTGGACCGAGGTCGCGGCGCCCTGACCGGCGACGCTCACAGGTCGGCCAGCGCCGAGAGCGGGGACTCGACCGCGTCGGCGACGAAGCGCAGGAACCCGCCCGCGGTGCCGCCGTCGCAGACGCGGTGGTCGAAGACCAGCGACAGCTGGGTGACCGAGCGCGCCACGACCTCGCCGTCGACGACCCACGGGCGCGGGATCACCCGTCCGACGCCGAGCATGGCGACCTCGGGGTGGTTGATGATCGCGGCGCTGCCGTCGACGCCGAGCACGCCGTAGTTGTTGAGCGTGAACGACCCGCGGGTGAGCTCGGTGGCGGTGACCGAGCCGTCGCGGGCGGCGGCGGTCAGGCGGCGGATCTCGGTGTCGAGGCCCCGCATGCCGAGCCGGTGCGCGTCGGCGACCGAGGGGACGACGAGGCCGCGGCCGGTCTGCGCGGCGATGCCGAGGTGCACGCCGTCGAGGTGCAGGATCTCCCCCGCCGCGGTGTCGACGCGCGCGTTGAGCTCGGGGAAGCGGGCCAGACCGGCGACGACGAACCGCGCCAGGATCGCGAGCAGGCCGACCGGGCGGCCGTCCGTGCCGGTCAGCTGCGGGCGCAGGGCGAGCAGGTCGGTGGCGTCGACGTCGACCCAGGTCGTCGCCTCGGGGATCTCGGCGCGGCTGCGGGTGAGGGTCTCGGCGACCGCGCGGCGGACCCCGCGCAGGGCGACGACCTCGCGGACGGGCAGGCCGGTGCGCGCGTCGCGGCGGGCCGGACCCGCGGGGCCCTCGGGGGCCGCACCGATGGGGGCGGTGCCGGTGGGGGCGGTGCCGGTGGGGGCCTGCGGGGTGGCGGGGACGGCCGGGTCCGCGGCGGCCCGCGCGGCCGCGGCGACGGCGACGTCGTGGCGCAGCACCATCCCGCCCGGGCCGGTGCCGGGGATCGTCGCGACGTCGAGGCCCAGGTCGCGGGCGAGGCGCCGGACGACCGGGGACCGCACCGGTCGCCGCTCCCCGTCGCCCTCCGGGGCACCGGGGGCGTCGGGGGTGCCGGTCGTGGCGGACGCACCCGGCGACCGCGGCGGCGCGGTGTCCGGCGCGGTCGCCGGCGCGGCCTCCGACGTGGCGGCCGGTGCCGGGACCGGGGCGACCGGCGACGGGGCGGTCGCGGCGGCGGGACGCGCGGGCTGCGGGGCCCGCCCGGCCCGTCCGGGGCGCCGCCGCCGTCGCGACCCGGGCGGCTCCTCGGTGGTGCCGTAGCCGATCAGGACGTTGCCCGACCCGGCCCGCTCCTCCTCGCGGTAGGTCTCGGCCGCCGACCCCTCGGCACCGACCGACACCAGCGGCGCACCGACCCGCAGCGTCTCGCCCTCCGCGCCGTGGCGGGTGAGCACCGTGCCCGCGTACGGCGAGGGCACCTCGACCACGGCCTTGGCCGTCTCCACCTCCGCGACGGGCTGGTCGACGCCGATCGTCTCGCCGTCGTCGACGAGCCAGCGGACCAGCTCGGCCTCGGTGAGCCCCTCCCCCAGGTCGGGCAGCGTGAACACCTGGGCGCTCACGCGGCGTCCTCCCAGCCGAGGGTGTCGATCGCGTCGAGGACGCGGTCCACGCCGGGCAGGTGGTGCTGCTCCAGCTTCGGCGGCGGGTAGGGCACGTCGAAGCCGGTCACCCGGCGCACCGGCGCCTCCAGGTGGTGGAAGCAGCGCTCGGACACCCGGGCGGCGATCTCGGAGGCGACCGAGGCGAACCCCGGTGCCTCGGCGACGACGACCGCCCGCCCGGTGCGCCGGACCTGCGCGCAGACCGTCTCGTCGTCGAAGGGCACGATCGAGCGCAGGTCGACGACGCCGACGTCGAGGCCCTCGGCCTCGGCGGCCGCGGCCAGCGCGACCGGGACGGTGGGGCCGTAGGCGATCAGCGTGACGTCGGCGCCGGGGCGGCGGAGCACGGCGCGGCCGATCGGCGGGACCGGGACGGCCGTGTTCACCTCCTCCTTGGTGAAGTAGTGCTTCTTCGGCTCCAGGAACACCACCGGGTCCGGTGACTCGATCGCGGCGCGCAGCAGGCCGTAGGCGTCGGCGTTGGTGGCCGGCGCGACGACGGTCAGCCCGGCGGTGTGGGCGTAGTAGGCCTCGGAGGAGTCGCAGTGGTGCTCCACCCCGCCGATCCCGCCGGCGTAGGGCACCCGGATCACCATCGGCAGCCGCATCCGGCCCGAGGTGCGGTTGCCGAACTTCGCGACGTGGCTGGCGATCTGCTCGAACGCCGGGTAGGCGAAGGCGTCGAACTGCATCTCGACGACCGGGCGCAGCCCGTTCATCGCCATCCCGACCGCGGTGCCGACGATGCCGGACTCCGCGAGCGGGGTGTCGAAGCAGCGGCGGTCGCCGAACTGCGCGGTCAGCCCGTCGGTGACCCGGAAGACGCCGCCGAGCGGGCCGACGTCCTCCCCGAAGACGACGACCGTCGGGTCGGCGGTCATCGCGTCGCGCAGCGCGGTGTTGATCGACCGGGCCATGGTCAGCTTGACCGGCTCGGTGGGGTCGGCGGTGCTCACGGCGTGACCTCCAGCTCGGCGCGCAGCAGGTCGCGCTGTTCGCGCAGCTGCGGGGTGGGGTGGGCGTAGACGTGCGCGAAGAGCTCCTCGGGGTCGACCGGGCCCTCGGCCGCGATGCCGGTGCGCAGCGCGGCGGCCATCGCCTCGGCGTCGTCGGCGACCGCCTGCTCGGCGGCGGCGTCGAGGTGCCCGGCGCCGGTGAGCCAGGCCCGGACGCGGCGCAGCGGGTCGCGGCCGGCCCAGGAGGCGACCTCGGACTCGTCGCGGTAGCGACCGGCGTCGTCGGCGTTGGTGTGGGCCTCCATGCGGTAGGTGTCGGCCTCCACCAGCGTCGGGCCCTCGCCCGCCCCGGCGCGGTCCACGGCGTCGTCGAGCACGGACAGCAGGGCGGCGAGGTCGTTGCCGTCGACGCGGACGCCCGGCATCCCGTAGCCGACGGCCTTGTCGGCGAGCCGCGCCGCGGCGCTCTGGCGGTGCAGCGGCACCGAGATCGCGTACTTGTTGTTCTGCACCAGGAACACCACCGGTGCGCGGAACACCGCCGCGAAGTTCAGGGCCTCGTGGAAGTCGCCCTCGCTGGTCGCGCCGTCCCCGCACAGCGCCATGACGACGGTCGGCTCGTCCTTCAGCCGGGCCGCGTGCGCGACGCCGACGGCGTGCAGCAGCTGCGTCGCCAGCGGGGTGGCCTGCGGGGCGACCCGGTGGGCGGCGACGTCGTAGCCGCAGTGCCGGTCGCCGCGCAGCATGGTCAGCACCTCGACCGGGTCGACGCCGCGCGCGACGATCGCGGCGGTGTCGCGGTAGGTCGGGAACAGCCAGTCGGCCCCCGACAGCACCATCGCCGCGGCCACCTGGCAGGCCTCCTGCCCGCGCGAGGACGGGTACACCGCGAGCCGCCCCTGGCGCACCAGCGCACCGGCCTGCTCGTTGAGGCGCCGCGCGCGCACCAGGGCGCGGTAGCCCTCCAGCAGCCGGGCGGGCGCGGGGAGCTCGGCGCCGGGGACGGCGGTGCCGTCGGGCTCCAGCAGGCGGACGGTCTCCTGACGGTCGGGCACGGCCACTCCCTCGGTCGGCGCTGGCGAGGACACTGTGCATCGAGAATGACGCATCAGCCGTACGATCGGCCATGATCGTGGAGATCACGAGACGAACGACCGCAAGCCGCGATCACCGCGGGACGGGTGGTCCCGGTCACCCCGCTCCCGCGGTGCCCGGCGAGACGAACGGAGGACCCGCGTGCTGGACGAGATCGACCGCCGGATGGTCGCGGAGCTGCAGCGCGACGGACGGCTGTCCGGCCGGGCCCTCGCGGAGCGGCTGACGATCTCGCGCGCGAACGCCTACGCCCGCCTGGCCCGCCTGGTCGACGACGGCGTCGTCACCGGGTTCACCGCGCAGGTCGACCCGGAGAAGGTCGGGCTGCACACCTCGGCGTACGTGACCCTGACCGTGCGTCAGAACAGCTGGCGCGAGCTGCGCGAGCAGCTGCGCGCGATCCCCGAGGTGCGCCACATGGCGCTGGTCGGCAGCGACTTCGACGTGCTGCTGCTCGTGCGCACCACCGGCAACGACGCGCTGCGCAGCGTCGTGCTCGAACGCCTCCAGGCGCTGCCCGCGGTCGTCTCCACCCGGACGATCCTGATCTTCGAGGACGAACAGCTGTGACCCGGCGGGTCAGCGGCGGTCCTTGAGGCGCTGCAGCTTCCCGACCGAGCGCTCCAGGGTGTCGGGGTCGACGACGTCGCACGTCACGCTCACCCCGACGGTCTCCTTGACCGCCCGGACCAGCTCGGCCGCCGCGCCGTCGCGGCGGTCGGCCGGGGTGTCGTGGCGGGCCTCGACCCGCACCGTCATCGCGTCGAGCCGGCCCTGTGTCGTGAGTTCCAGCTGGAAGTGCGGGGACAGCCCCGGGGTGCGCAGCACGATCTCCTCGATCTGGGTCGGGAAGACGTTCACCCCACGCAGGATGATCATGTCGTCGGACCGGCCGGTGATCTTGGCCATCCGG
>NZ_JBBJUP010000016.1:0-134405 GCF_037727765.1 Pseudonocardia spirodelae
CGGCCGAGCGCGCGTCCGGCTGGTTCTCCAGGTCGCGCACGACCGAGACCAGCTGGGGCGTCTTGAGGAACGAGAGCTTGCGGGTCACGAAGTCGTACACCAGGGCGCCGAAGGGCTCCGGGCGCAGCGAGACGCTCTCGCTGAGGCGGTACGGCGCCGTGGTGTCGAGGGGCTTAGTAGACACCGCACATGCCGTCGATGGAGACCTCCTCGACGAGGGTCTCCTCGGTCAGGGCGTCCTCGTTCGGGTGCTCACTCATGGGCTACCTCCGCTGGATCCGACTCTCGGCGAGAGAGGTGGTGAGCCGCCCCGCCGGCCGGCGGTGGCAGCGGATCGGACGCTATTGGCACCCGGTGCCGGAAATCAATACCCGACGCCCGCGCCCGTCCGTTCGGACGGGAGGGCACGCTGTCCGCCATGACGGTCGCGACGGTCCTGCTGCACCTGTGCACCCCCGGCGAGTGGCGGTCCTGGCTCGACGCCGGGGCCGTCGCGCCGCCGTCGCTCGACGAGGCCGGGTTCGTGCACCTGTCCACCCCGGAGCAGGTCGCGCTGCCCGCCGAGCGGCTGTTCGCCGGGCGGACCGACCTGGTCCTGCTGGTGCTCGACCCGGCCCGGCTCGACGCGGCCGGGGTGCGGGTCCGGTGGGAGCCGGGCGTGCCCGGCGACCCGGAGTCGATGCGCTTCCCGCACGCCTACGGGCCGGTGCCGCTCGGTGCGGTGCTCGCCGTCGTCGCCTACCGGCCCGGCCCGGACGGCTTCACCGCGCCCGCCGTCCCGGAGCCGACCGCGGCCTTCCGCGCGTCGGCGTTCGAGGCGTCGATGCTGCGCCGCGCCGCCGACGCCGAGGAGCCGGTCACCGGCGGCGTCGCCATCCGGACCGACGAGTGGCCGGTGTCGCGGATGCACAACCGGCTGCAGATCGACCGCCCGCACCTGACCGACGCCGTCGTCCTCGCCCGGGAGGCGGACCGGGCGCTGGTCGCGCACGGGCGGGCCGCGACGGCGTTCCTCGACGGGCCCGGCGCGCGCGAGCTCGCCACCGGCCTGACCGCGGCGGGCTGGGCGGTCTCCGCGCTCGACGTGCTCGCCGGCCCCGCCGGGCGGGACGCGACCGGCGCCGCGGCCCGCGCGGTCGAGGTGGACGCCGACGTCGTCCGGGAGTTCCGGCTCGCGGACTGGCGCACGGCGCTGCCGGACCTGCCCGACGGGCAGCTCGCCCAGCTCGTCGACCGCGACGCCGGGACCGCCCGCGCGGTCGCGATGCACCACGTCGCCGTGCTCGACGACGGCGTCGCCGTCGCCACCGGGACCCTGGAGCGCGACGGGGCGACGGCGTGGGTGGACGGCCTCACCACCGCCCCCGCCCACCGCGGACGGGGGCACGGCCGCGCCCTGCTGGCGCGCTGCCGCGAGCTGGCCGCCGAGTACGGCTGCGACCTCGTCGCGCTCGGCGCCGACGCCGACGACTGGCCCCGCGAGTGGTACCTGCGCGCCGGGTTCTCCCTGGTCGGGAGGCAGTACGAGGCGATCCGCCGGCCCTGACCCCACCGACGCCGCCCCCTCCGTCCGGAGGGGACACCTCACCCTCCCACCGGAGGGTGGGTCAGGTACCCATCTGTAGCTGTTGCCACTAGATCGCAACAACCATGGTTGTGCTCGTCCAACGCCGACGAAGCCGTCGAGGAGAGTCATGGCCATCGAGCTCAACCAGATCTGGGACTTCCCGATCAAGGAGTTCCACCCGTTCCCCCGAGCCCTGCTGGGGGTCGGCGCCCACGACATCCTCGGCGTCGAGGCGAAGAACATGGGGATGACCCGCGCCCTGTTCGTCACCTCGGGCCTGCGCGGCTCCGGGATCGTGGAGGAGCTCAAGGGCAAGGTCGAGTACCAGGGCGTCGACGTGGTCGTCTACGACCAGGTCGAGTCCAACCCCAAGGACTACAACTGCATGGACGCCGCCGCGCTCTACACGAGCGAGAAGTGCGACGGCATCATCTCGATCGGCGGCGGCTCCTCGCACGACGCCGCCAAGGGCGCCCGCGTCGTCATCGCCCACGACGGCCGCAACATCAACGAGTTCGAGGGCTTCTCGAAGTCCACGAACATGGAGAACCCGAAGCACATCGCGGTCTCCACCACCGCCGGCACCGGGTCCGAGACCTCGTGGGCGTACGTCATCACCAACACCAGCGACATGGACAACCCGAAGAAGTGGGTCGGGTTCGACGACGCCGTGGTCGCCACCCTGGCACTGGACGACCCGCTGCTCTACTACAGCTGCCCGCAGCACTTCACCGCCTTCTGCGGGTTCGACGTCCTCGCCCACGGGTCCGAGCCCTACGTCTCGCGGCTGGACTTCGAGCCCTCGCTGGGCAACGCGATCTACTCGATCGAGCTCGTCGGGCGCTACCTGCGCGAGGCGGTGTACGAGCCGCGCAACCTCGAGGCGCGGTCGAAGATGATGCACGCGCAGTACATCGCCGCCCAGGCGTTCAACTCCGGCGGCCTCGGCCTGGTGCACTCCGCGTCGCACGCGGTCTCGGCGTTCTTCGACACCCACCACGGCCTGAACAACGCCATCGCCCTGCCCCGCGTGTGGGAGTACAACCTGCCGTCGCGCTACGAGCGCTACGCGAAGATCGCCACCGCGCTCGGTGTGGACACCCGCAACATGACGACCGTGCAGGCCGCGGACGCCGCGGTCGAGGAGGCCATCCGGCTGTCCAAGGACGTCGGGATCCCGGACAACTTCGGCGCGCTGCGGTCCGACAGCTACGACAAGAACCGGATGAACACCGGCAAGTACTCCGGTGTCGGCGACACGATCCCCACCGACGGCGACACCGTCCACCGGATCGCGGAGCACATGATGGGCGACTACTGCACCCCGGGCAACCCCCGCGAGTGCACGGTCGAGGCGCTGGTCCCGATGGTGGACCACGCGTTCAGCAAGTCCTACTAGGACGCACCGCCCACCCGCCGCCGCGCCCGGATCAGCCCCCGGGCGCGGCGGCGGCCGTCCGTCCGCCGCACGGCTGCGTGCGGCTCAGCAGTCGAGGAGAACGGTGTCCGACAGCACGGAGTTCGGCAGCACGGAGTTCGGCAAGGCATCATCCGGCGGCGCGGCGGCCGGCGCCACGGCCTTCGAGAGCGCGGATGCGCTCTCCGAGGCGCTGTCCGGTCAGGACTACGTCATCGACCCCGAGTTCGCCGTGGTGGTGCACCTCGCGACGGCACTCGAGCGTCCGCTGCTGCTGGAGGGCCCCGCCGGCGTCGGTAAGACCGAGCTGGCGAAGTCCCTGGCCGCGGCGAGCGGGCGCCGGCTGGTCCGGCTCCAGTGCTACGAGGGCCTCGACGACGGCCGCGCCCTCTACGAGTGGGACTACGGCAAGCAGCTGATGCACGTCCAGATGCTCCGCGACCGGATCGGGGAGCTGCTGGCGGGGACCACGACGATGGCCGAGGCCACCGCGCGGCTCCAGGAGCAGGACACCGGCCTCTACACCGAGTACTTCCTCTCCGCCCGCCCGCTGCTCGAGGCGGTCCTGTCCGACGACCCGGTGGTGCTGCTCGTCGACGAGGTCGACCGCACCGAGGAGTCGATGGAGGCCCTGCTGCTCGAGGTGCTGGCCGAGCGGCAGGTCACCGTGCCGGAGATCGGCACCTTCACCGCGCGATCCACCCCGTGGGTGGTACTGACCTCCAACGACACCCGGGAGCTCTCCCCCGCCCTCAAGCGACGCTGCCTGCACTACCAGGTCGACTTCCCGACACCCGAGCGCGAGACCGAGATCGTGTCCCGGCGGGCGCCCGAGGTGGCCGCCGACGTCGTCGCCGACGTCGTGGAGCTGGCCCGCAGGCTCCGGGGGTTCCCGCTGCGCAAGTCCCCGTCGATCTCGGAGGTCATCGACGCCGCCCGCGCCGCCGCCGTGCTCGGGCTCGCCACGACCGGCGAGGTCGACAAGGTGCGCTCGGCGCTGCTGTCCGCGCTGCTCAAGTACGGCTCCGACCGCGAGCTCGCCGTGCGCCGTCTCGACGAGGGCGAGCCGGAGGACGAGGTGGACGTCGCGACCGACGAGGGCTGGGTCCGCCGGTCCTCCCGGCCCGCCGACACCACCTCCGGCGCCTTCGGGAAGGGCCGGGCGAGCTCCGGTGCGACGCGCGCCGAGGCCGACCGGGCCCGGCGGATGCGGCGATGACCGCGTCCGCGTCCGGCGACCCCGGCACGCGGCTGCTGTCGGTGCTGGCCGCCGCGTTCACCCGGGTGCTGCGGTCGCAGCGGGTGGCGGTGTCCCCCGCCGAGGCGATCGAGGTCCGCCGGGTGCTGGCACTGCTCGGCGCGGCGGACACCGGGCGGCTGCGCGCCGGGCTGCGCGCCGTGACGGTGAAGTACGCCCACGAGCGGCCCGGGTTCGAGCGGGCCTTCGACGCGTTCTTCGGCCTCGTCGCCGGCGACGGTCCCGGCGCGGCCGGCGGCTCCGGGCCCGGCCTGCGCGAGCCCGGCGGCGACGGCCTGCCCGGGGACCTGGACCTCACCGAGGACGACGACCCGCTGGGCCGCTACGCCGGCTACGACCCGAACGCCGCCGAGGTGGGCGACCTGCTCGACGCGCCGGAGCAGGAGAAGGGGTTCAACCCCCACCGCGACGACGACGACGCCTCGCTGGGCGGCTCGGACAAGGACCTGTCGGTCTCCTCGGGCGAGGACCGGGGCCGGCGCGGCACGACCTACACCGTCGACCTCGAACGCGCCGGGGCCGCGGTCGGTCGCGAGCTCACCTCGGGGGCCACCACGCAGGCGTCGGGCGAGATCGCCTTCGACGACCCGGAGGCGATCCTGGCCTGGCTCGCGGAGTACGACCCGCACGCCGTCTACGCCGACGGCCCCGACGGCGAGGACCTCTCGGAGATCCAGCTCGATCGGCTCGTCGACGCGATCACCGACTTCGTCGCCCAGCTGGCCGAGCGGGTCGAAGCCACCGGGGTCGAGCCCCCGGAGACCGGGGCCGGCGGGAACACGCTGGACTCCGCGGACATGGCGCAGGCCTGCCACGAGCTGCTGCACCGGATGCGCGGCGCGCCGCGCCGGGTGCCCCGCGAGCACGCGCACGGTCCGCTCGACGTGCGGCACACGGTCCGGCGCAGCATGCGCAGCGACGGTGTCCCGTTCCACCTGCACCACCGCGCGAAGGTCCCCGACCGGGTGCGGCTGCTGGTCGTCGCGGACGTGTCGCTGTCGGTGCGGTCGATCACCGCGTTCGTGCTCCGGCTCGCCCGCACCCTGCACCGGCAGGCGTTCCGCTGCCGGGTGCTGGCCTACGTCGACACCCCGGTCGAGGTCACCGACCTGCTGCTGGCCGCGCACGACGACCACGCGCTGGCCGCCGTGCTCGCGGCGCCCGGCATCGACCTGGACGCCACCAGCGACTACGGGCGTGTGCTCCGGACCCTGAACGAGGACTTCGCCGACGCCGTCGACTCCCGGACCGCCGTCCTGTTCGTCGGGGACGGCCGGTCCAACGGCCTCCCGCCCGGGACCGACGAGCTGCGCCGCCTCGCCCGCCGCGCGTACCGGGTCGGGTGGATCACCCCGGAGCAGCGCCGCTACTGGGACCAGGCGTCCTGCGCCATGGGCGAGTACGAGGAGGTCCTCGACCACGTGCTGGTCGCCCGCGACGCCGACGAGCTGCTCGCCGGGGCGGGCGAGCTGGGGCACGCCCTGTCCTGAGCGGTGCTCAGCTCTCGCGCAGCGAGCGGCGCGGGATGTCCGGGGCGGCCGCGCCCGCGGCGTCGCGGGGCATCCGCCGTGCGAACGTGACGACGGCGTCGGCCAGCGCGGCGAGCCGGTCGCGGACGCCGTCGTCGACGAGCGCGCCGCCGTCGAAGTGGGTGTTGTTCGCGTACACCGCGCCGGGGACCGCCCAGGCCCGGAAGAACCCGACGAGCGGCTTGAGCTCGTGCTCGACGGCGAGGAAGTGGTGGTCGGTGCCCCCGGTCGCGACGAGCCCGACCGGCTTGCCCGCCAGCGCGTCGTTGGGGAGCACGTCGAACAGGTTCTTCAGCCGTCCGGTGTAGCCGCCGCGGTACATCGGGGTGCCGACGAGCAGCGCGTCCGCGGCGACGACCCGGTCGATGACCGTGCGGGTGTCGCCGGTGTAGTCCGCGGGGTCGCGGCCGTCGGAGAACACGAGGCCGTGCTCGCGCAGGGAGAGCAGCGCGGCGTCGACGCCGTCGTGCTCCGCGGCGCGGGCGACCGCGATCTCCAGGAGCAGGGCGGTCTTGGACGGCACCGACGGGCTGCCGGAGATCGCGAGGAGATCCATCCCGGCCACCCTAGCCGCGACCGCACCCGGCACCCTGGTGGTGTGCAGCTGAGCCGTCGTTCGTTCCTGCGGGCCGCCGGTGCGTCCGCGGCGCTGGCGGGGATCCCGGCGCTCGCGGCGTGCGGGGCGCCCGCCGACGCGGCGGCCCCGCGGCTGGTGGCCTCGTTCGCCGGGACGGGCCCGCTGGGCGCGCCCGACCCGCACCGCGTGTGGCGGCCGGTGGACCGGGCGCGGGCGGCCGCCGTCGCGGACACGCTGCTGGTGTGGGACCAGGACATGACGGCCCGGCCGCACCTGGCCGCGTCGGTCGGGCCGGACCGGACGGGGACGCGCTGGCGGGTCCGGCTCCGCGACGCCCTCGCGCACGACGGGCGGCCGATCACCGCGGCGGACGCGCTGGCGTCGCTGCGCCGGGTCGCGGACCCGGCGACCGGGGCGAGCGCGGGCCCGCTGCTCACCAACCTCGACACCGCGGCGAGCCGGGCGGTCTCGGCGACCGCGCTGGAGCTCGTCCTGTACACCCCGGACTTCCTGTTCCCGCTGGTCCTGGGCGCGCCGGGCACCGGCGTCGTCCGCGAGGGGCGCGGGGACCGCCCGGTCGGCACCGGCGCGTTCCGCTTCCTGCCCGGTGCGCAGGACGCCCTCTACCGGCACGACGGACACTGGCTCGGACGCCCGCCGTCGCCCGCGGTGGAGTTCGTGGTCGACGACGACGAGGAGAACCGCTATCAGGCCCTGGTGGACGGCCTCGTGCACTGGGCGCACGACCTGTTCCCGCACAGCGCGCGACGGCTGCTGGGCCGCACCGGTACCACCGTGGTGTCGGCGCCCGGCTCCGCGACCCGCTTCCTCGACGTCGGCCCGGCCCCCGCGGCCGGCACCGGTGAGGAGGCCGGACCGTTCGGGGACCCCCGCCTGACCGAGGCCGTCCGGCTGGGGATCGACCGCACCGAGCTCGTCCACGAGGTCCTGCTCGACCTGGCCGAGCCGGGCGACGACCTGTTCGGGCCGGGCCTGGCCGGGCACCCGGCGGGACGGGCCCCGGTGGCCCGGGACGTGGCCGGGGCGCGGGAGCTCGTCGTCGCGGCCGGGGCGTCGGGGCTGCGGGTGCCGTTGCTGTTCGACCCGTTCGACCCGATGTCGCGCCCCGCCGCGGACCTGGTGGCCGAGCAGCTCGCCGCGGCCGGGCTGCGGTGCGTCCCGCGCGAGCCCGACCCGCCCGATGCCGGGCCGACCCCGGGCATCCGGTTCCGCCGCGCCGCCGCGACCCCGGTCCCGCTCCACCTGCGCGCGGCCGCGGGCCCGGCCCCGGGCAGCGCCGACACCACCGCCGACACCACCGCCGACACCACCGCCGGCACGACCGGGGACACCGTCCCGTCGGCCGACGCCGGCCGGTCCGACGTGCGGGCCCTGCTCGCCACCGCGTCCCGCGTGCCCGACGAGGCACGCCGCACCGAGGCGCTGCACCGCGCGCTGGTGCTGCTGCGCGACCGCTCGACCGTCTGGTCCTCGGGCGACGAGCACGTCGGCGTCTCGGCCGACCTGTCCGGCGTCGAGCCGGCCCGGCCGGACACCGGGACCTGGGCCCGGTTCCACCGGATGCGGATGGGCTGACCGGCCGGCGCGACGTGCCCGGCCGTGCGGCTCAGGCCCCGGTGTGCTCGCGCAGCAGCGCCGCGGTCTCGCGGGTGGTCTCCGCGTGCAGCCGGCAGTGCTCGTGGTGGTCGGCGTGCGCGCCGCAGGCCGCGGCGGAGGCCTCGCAGGCCAGCGCGGCGGCCGACGCGGCCGCCGCGCCGACGGCCTCGTCCCCGGTACGACGGCCGAGCACGGCCGCGGCGGCGGTGCAGAGGTCGGCGGCGTCGAGGGCCAGCAGGACCTCGGTCTCCATCCCGCCGGAGGCGACCATCGCCGACGCGCAGGCGGTGCTCGCGCGGGCGGCGTCGTGCAGCTTCTCGACGACGGCGGCCGGGGTGGTGACGCCGGCGGCGTCCAGGACGTGGTGGCTCATGGTTCTCCCTCTCGTACCGGTTCTGCTGCGTGTCGCCGCGGGGGTACCCCGGACCGGCGCGTTCCCCAACCCCCTTCTTGACGACCACGATTGTCGCTAGCGTGGCCGTCGTGAGCGACGCGTACCTCGAGACCATGCGGCGCCTGTGGGCGGCCGCGGACTACCCGGCCCTGGCGGAGCGGCTCGCGCCCGCCGCCGTCGCGGTCGTCGACGCCGTCGGGGCCGGCCCCGGTGACCAGGTGCTCGACGTCGCGGCCGGGACCGGGACCGCGGCCACGGCGGCGCACGCCCGCGGGGCCGCCGTGCTCGCGACCGACCTCGCGCCGCGCATGGTGGAGCTCGGGCGCACCGCCACCCGCGGGTCGGGGATCTGCTGGCTGGAGGCCGACGCGGGCGCGCTGCCGCTGCCGCCCGCGTCGTTCGACGTGGTGCTGTCGAGCTTCGGGGCGATCTTCGCGCCGCGCCCGGACGCCGTCGTCGCCGAGGTCCGCCGGGTGCTGGCCCCGGGTGGCCGGTTCGGGTTCACCGCCTGGACCCCGCACGGGTTCATGGGCCGGATGACGCTCGCGATGCGCGCCCACACCGGGACGCCGGAGGGGACCGCGGACCCGCTGGACTGGGGCGAGCCGGGAATCGTGCGCGAGCGCCTGGCCGGGTTCGCCGACGTCCGCATCGAGCACCGGACCCTGCCGTGGCACTTCGACTCCCCGGCGCGGATGACCCGCTTCTTCCGCGACCACTCGCCCGCGCACGCGGCCACCGCAGCCGGGCTCGGAGACCGGGCGGACGCGATGTTCGCCGATGTCGAGGCGCTGGCCGGGCCGTCGGACGCCCCGGTCCGCCTCGAAGCCGAGTATCTCGTCGTCATCGCTATCATCTGAACAGTTCTTCAGACATCACGTAGGGTCGGGCCATGTCCGCACTCCCCGCCGTGACCGTCTGCCGGGGCTGCTGCTGCGGCTCCGGCCGCACGCACCCGGGCCTGGACCGCGCCCACCACGACGCCCTGCTCGACCGGCTGACCGACGGCGTCGCGGGGCACGCGCGGCTCCGGACGAGCGAGTGCCTGGGCCCGTGCGCGGACTCCGACGTCGTGGTCGTCGCCCCGGCACCGGCGGCCCGCCGCGCCGGGGCCCGGCCGGTGTGGCTGCGCGCCGTACTCGACGCGACGGCGGCCGACGCCGTCGCCGCGTGGGTCCGCGCGGGCGGGCCGGGCGCCGCGCCGCGGCCGCGCGTCCTCGACGCCCTCGTGTTCGCCCCCGGTCCGCGCGCCTCCGAGGAGGGCCGCACGGCCGGCTGATCGTCAGCGGGACGCGACCGGCACCGCACGCGACCGGCGGCATTCACGGTGCGTGACGCGGCACGCGGAACCGGAACCGATAGGGGGCTCGCCGCACGTCGAACCCCAGATGTAGTGTCCGGGGCGCTGGTGGTTCACCGGCCCGCACGGGCCGGTGAGGCAAGAGGGAACCCGGTGCGAGTCCGGGACTGCCCCGCAGCGGTGAACGGGAACGACCGCCGTCAACGAGCACTGGGAGTGATCCCGGGAAGCGACGGCCAGTAGGTCTGTGCAGTGCGCCCGTGAGTCCGAAGACCTGCCGCCGGTGCGTGCGCCGACCGGCGCGCGCTGCTCCGGGGCCCCGCGGGAGGGCGCCAGGGTGCGGTGGGTCGTCGCGTCGTGGGCGCCCTGCCGTCTCCTCGCACCGCCCCGCTCCCGGGGACGACGGCGACTCGCGAGGAGAGAGCCCGTGACGGCTTCCACCGCTGCACCAGCACCCCCGGCCCTGCGCGTCATCCGGCGCGACGGGTCGGAGACCGGTTTCGACGCCACCACGATCTCGGTGGCGATGACCAAGGCCTTCCTGGCGGTCGAGGGGGACGCCGGCGCGTCGTCGTCGCGGCTGCACCACCTCGTCGCCGGGCTGACCGACCAGGTCGTCGGCGCACTGACCCGGCATCCGTCGCACGCGGTGCACGTCGAGCAGATCCAGGACCAGGTCGAGCTCGCCCTGATGCGCGGCGGCCACCACCAGGTCGCCCGCTCCTACGTCCTCTACCGGGAGGAGCACGCCGCAGCCCGCGCGCCCCTCGAGCCGCCCGTCGCGGTCGTGCACGTCACCGGGGCCGACGGCAGCCGCGCCCCGCTGGACCGGGCCCGTGTCGCCGCGGTGCTCGACGAGGCCTGCGCCGGCGTGGAGGACGTGGCCCCGGGGCCCGTGCTCGCCGAGCTGGACCGCACCGTCTACGACGGCATCACCGCCGACGAGCTGGCCCAGGCCCTCGTCCTGGCCGCCCGCACCCTGGTCGAGCGCGAGCCCGCGTACTCGCTGGTGGCCTCGCGGCTGCTGCTGGACCGGCTGCGCGCCGAGGCCGTGTCGCACCTGGCCGGCACACCGTCCACCCCGGACCACGCGGAGATGGGCGCGGCCTACGCCTCCTACTTCCGCGACTACCTGCGGCACGCGATCGCGGTCGGCCTGGTCGATCCCGAGCTGGCGACCTTCGACCTGGAGCGGGTCACCGCCGCGATCCGCCCCGAGCACGACCTGCAGATCGGGTTCCTCGGCCTGCAGACCCTCTACGACCGCTATCTCCTGCACGAGCGCGGCGTGCGCTTCGAGCTGCCGCAGGCGTTCTTCCTGCGGGTCGCGATGGGGCTGGCGGTCCGCGAGGTCGACCGCGAGGCGCGGGCGGTCGAGTTCTACGAGCTGCTGTCGAGCTTCGACTTCATGGCCTCGACCCCGACGCTGTTCAACTCCGGCACCACCCGCCCGCAGCTGTCGTCGTGCTTCCTCACCACCGTCGACGACGACCTGGAGTCGATCTTCAGCGGCTACCGCGACAACGCGCTGCTGGCGAAGTACTCCGGCGGGCTGGGCAACGACTGGACCCCGGTCCGCGGCCTCGGCGCGCACATCCGCGGCACGAACGGCGTCTCCCAGGGCGTGGTGCCGTTCCTCAAGATCGCCGGGGACACCGCCGTCGCGGTGAACCAGGGCGGCAAGCGCAAGGGCGCCGCGTGCGCCTATCTGGAGACCTGGCACGTCGACATCGAGGAGTTCCTCGACCTGCGCAAGAACACCGGCGACGACCGCCGCCGCACCCACGACATGAACACCGCGAACTGGGTGCCCGACGAGTTCCTGCGCCGCGTGCAGGCCGACGGCGAATGGACCCTGTTCTCCCCGGACGAGGTCCCCGACCTGCACGACCTCTACGGCACCGCGTTCGCGCAGCGCTACCGCGCCTACGAGGCGGCCGCGGCGCGCGGGGAGATCCGGGTGCACCGCACGGTGCGCGCGGTCGAGCTGTGGCGGCGGATGCTGACCATGCTGTTCGAGACCGGGCACCCGTGGATCACGTTCAAGGACCCGTGCAACCTGCGCAGCCCGCAGCAGCACGCGGGCGTGGTGCACTCGTCGAACCTGTGCACCGAGATCACCCTCAACACCCGTGCCGGGCACGAGGGCGAGGTCGCGGTCTGCAACCTGGGCTCGGTGAACCTCGCCGCGCACGTCACCGCGGACGGGCTCGATGCCGACAAGCTGCGCCGCACGGTGACCACCGCGGTGCGGATGCTCGACAACGTCGTGGACATCAACTTCTACACGATCGGAGAGGCCCGCCGCTCCAACCTGCGGCACCGTCCGGTCGGGCTGGGCATGATGGGCTTCTCCGACGCGCTGTTCACCCAGCGCATCGCTCCCGCCAGTGACGCGGCGGTGGAGTTCGCCGACCGCTCCGCCGAGCTCCTGAGCTTCCACGCGATCACCGCGTCGTCGGACCTGGCGGTCGAGCGCGGCCGCTACGCCAGCTTCGACGGGTCGCTGTGGAGCCGCGGGATCCTGCCGCTGGACTCGGTCGAGCTGCTGGCCGCGGCCCGCGGCGACGGCGAGCTCGACGTCGACCGGTCGTCCACGCTGGACTGGGCGTCGCTGCGGGAGAAGGTCGTCGCCCAGGGGATGCGCAACTCCAACGTCCTCGCGATCGCCCCCACCGCGACGATCTCGAACATCTGCGGGGTCGGGCAGTCGATCGAGCCGATCCACCTCAACCTCTACGTGAAGTCCAACATGTCCGGCGACTTCACGGTGATCAACCCGCACCTGGTGCGCGACCTCAAGGACCGCGGGCTGTGGGACGAGGTGATGGTCGCCGACCTCAAGTACTTCGACGGGTCGCTGGCCGAGATCGACCGGGTCCCCGCCGACCTGAAGGAGCTCTACGCGACGGCGTTCGAGATCGAGCCGCGCCGGCTGATCGCCGCCGCGGCGCGCCGGCAGAAGTGGCTGGACCAGGCGCAGTCGCTGAACCTCTACCTCGCCGCCCCCAGCGGCCGGGCGCTCGACGAGCTCTACCGCCTCGCCTGGCGCTCCGGGCTCAAGACCACCTACTACCTGCGCACCCGCGCGGCGACGTCGGTGGAGAAGTCCACCCTCACCGGCACCGACGGCCGGCTGACCGGCGTGCCGGGCACCCCGGTGGCCACCCCCGCCGCGTCGCCCGCGGCGGCGGTGCCCGCCACCGCCGTGCCCGCCACCGCTCCCGACCTCGACCCGGGCCGCGCCTGCTCGGTCGACGACCCCGACTGCGAGGCCTGCCAGTGAGCACCGCACCCACCGTCCCGACCGGCCTGGGCGAGATCGCCCGCGGCGCCGCCCCGATCGACGCCGACGACAAGCGGATGATCAATGCGCGCGCCGACGTCAACCAACTCCTGCCGCTGAAGTACACCTGGGCCTGGGACAAGTACCTGGCCGGCTGCGCCAACCACTGGATGCCGACCGAGGTCTCCATGCAGGCCGACATCGCGCTGTGGCGCTCCCCCGGCGGGCTCACCGACGACGAGCGCCTCATGCTCACCCGCAACCTCGGGTTCTTCGCCACCGCGGAGTCGCTGGTCGCGAACAACATCGTGCTCGCGGTGTACCGCCACCTCACCAACCCCGAGTGCCGCCAGTACCTGCTGCGGCAGTCGTTCGAGGAGGCCGTGCACACCCACACGTTCCAGTACGTGTGCGAATCGCTCGGGCTCGACGAGGGCGAGCTGTTCAACGCGTACCGCACCGTCCCGTCGATCACCGAGAAGGACGCCTGGGCGCTGCGCCACACCCGGGCCCTGTCCGACCCGGACTTCCGGACCGGCACCCCGGAGAACGACCGCGCGTTCCTGCGTGACCTCGTCGCGTTCTACGTGGTGTTCGAGGGCATGTGGTTCTACACCGGGTTCGCGCAGATCCTCTCGCTCGGCCGGCGCAACAAGATGGTGGGCATCGCCGAGCAGTACCAGTACATCCTGCGTGACGAGTCGATCCACCTGAACTTCGGCATCGACTGCATCAACCAGATCAAGATCGAGAACCCGCACCTGTGGACGGCGGGGTTCGCCGCAGAGATCCGGTCGATGCTGCACGAGGCGTGCGAGCTGGAGGTCGCCTACGCCCGCGACACCATGCCGCGCGGGATGCTCGGGCTGACCGCCGAGTCCTGTGAGCGCTACCTGCGGTTCATCACCGACCGGCGGGCCGAGCAGATCGGGCTCGCCCCGCTGTTCGGGGAGCCGGAGAACCCGTTCCCGTGGATGAGCGAGGCCATGGACCTGCGCAAGGAGAAGAACTTCTTCGAGACGCGGGTGACCGAGTACCGCACCGGTGGCTCGCTCGACTGGGACTGAGCGACGCGGGCGGGCCGGCCCGCGCCGGTCCGCCCGTCAGCCGCCGTTGCGGTCGCCGTCGGGATCGAGCAGGTCGCGCTCACCGGTGCGGCCGCGCCAGGCGTCGAGCACCGCGGGGTCGGCGCCCCCGGCGACCGCGAGCACCCGCAGCGCGACGGCCTGCGCGGCCCGGCCGGGCGCCGTCGCCGGACGCGGGCCGGGCGGCTCCCCCGCCGCCACGGCGCGGACCACCCTCGTCGTGACCTCCCGCTGCCCGGGGTCGCCGAACCGGTCCAGCAGCCGGTCGAACGCGGCCGCGCGGACCGGGTCGAACGGGATCGGCCGCCCGGTCAGGTCGGTCAGCGGGTGCGCCGGATAGAGGTGCGCGCAGGGCAGGTACCCGGCCGGGACGGGCACGGTCGCGGCGTGCGTGCGGCCCTCGCGCAGCACGTGCGGCAACAGGTGGGTGTGCGGCCCGTCCGGGGAGCGGCCGTCCGGCGGCGGGATGGCGGCGTACACCTCGACCCGCCCGAGCGCGGTGGTGAACACCCGGTGTGGGCCGGCGGCGACCAGCGCGGCGGTGAGTGCGCCGTCCAGCGGGCCGCCCGCGGCGCCCTCCAGCAGCGCGCGCAGGTCCGGGTCGGCGGTGCGGACGCACGCGTCGACGGTCGGGAGGCCGAGCCCCAGGTCGACGAGCACGGCGCCGCGGTCGGCGGGGCGCAGCGCGTCGCGGTCCGGCCCGAGCACGGTGACCACGGTGCGGCCCGGCCCGCGGGCCGCCGCCGCGGGCAGGCAGAGCGCGACGGCGTGGTTCCAGTGCTCGTGCGGGCCGACCGGGGTGCGGTGGGCGACCGGGCGCAGCGCCGGGTGCGGGGCGACCCGGATGCCGCCACGACCGGTGACGACCGTGTCCGGGCCGGTGCGGGCGGGTTCGCCGGGCGTCCGCACGAACTCGGCGATCGCTCCGGGGGCGCCCATGCTCCAGCCCGCGTGCGGGTCGGCCAGGTGCGCGTCCAGCAGGCCGGTCACGTCGTCGTCGCGGTCCCCGTCGTCCACACCCCCACCCTGCCCGTCCGACCGGAGGGTGCGACACCCTCGCACCCTCTGCTGCACTGTGATGGCAACAACTACCTGGAGGCACCATGGACGACCACCCGCACGGCGGGGCCGAGTGCGCCGGGTGCGACTGGGAGCGCAGGCCGGAGGCGTTCCGGTGGTTCCCCGAGCTGGGCCGGCCGCTGGAACCGGAGCCGGCAGGCGGACCGGCACACCGGGCGGCCCGAGCTCACCGGCCTCGGGCGGAGGGACGTCGTGGACGCCCGGGCACGGCCCGCGCGCCACGCCCGGCCGAGGTCGGCGAGCACCACCATCCGGGGCCCGGTCCGTCTCGGACCGTTGCCGATCGCGCCCTGTTGCAATATTGTGGCAACAACGCCGCCCTCCCCGCCCGGGGTCGAGGGCGACCTATCCCTGTCCCCCTCCGATCGGAGGGGTCTCCTGCCCGGTCTCCCGACGGGTAATGGCGATCACCCCTGTGCCCACGGCCACAGGGGTCATAGCGTGCGGTCTCGACCCATCCGCCTGCCTCAGAAAGGGCTGACATGCAGGTAGACGAGCTGCTCAAGCCGTTCCCCATCAAGGAGTTCCACCCGTTCCCCCGTGCGCTCATGGGTCCGGGGTCGCACGAGCTCATCGGCCCGGAGGCCCTCAAGCTGGGCTTCAAGAAGACCCTGGTCATGACCTCGGGTCTGCGCGGCACCGACATCGTCAACAAGATCGTCGAGTCGATGAAGTACCACGGCCTCGAGGTCGTCGTGTACGACAAGGTCGAGTCGAACCCCAAGGACTACAACGTCATGGACGCTGTGGGCCTCTACCAGCAGAACAACTGCGACTCGTTCGTCTCCATCGGCGGCGGCTCCTCGCACGACGCCTGCAAGGGCGCCCGCGTCTCCGTCGCCCACGACGGCCGCAACGTCAACGAGTTCGAGGGCTTCAACAAGTCGGAGAACCCGGCCAACCCGCCGCACATCGCGGTCTCCACCACGGCCGGCACCGGCTCGGAGACCTCGTGGGCCTACGTCATCACCGACACCACGACCGACCCGGACAACCCGCACAAGTACGTGGCGTTCGACGACGCGTCGGTCACCACGCTGGCGATCGACGACCCGGTTCTCTACTACGACTGCCCGATCGACTACACCGCGCAGTGCGGGTTCGACGTGCTCGCGCACGCCTCGGAGCCCTACACCTCGCGGCTGAACTTCCAGCCGTCGCTGGGCAACGCGCTGCACGCGATCAAGCTGACCGCGCAGAACCTGCGCGCCGCGGTGTGGAACGGCCAGGACCTCGCCGGCCGCGAGGGCATGATGTACGCGCAGTACATCGCCGCCCAGGCGTTCAACTCCGGTGGCCTCGGCATCATCCACTCGATCAGCCACGCGGTGTCGGCGTTCTACGACACCCACCACGGCCTGAACAACGCCATCGCGCTCCCGCGCGTGTGGGCGTTCAACATGCCGGTCTGCTACGAGCGCTTCGCCGACATCGCCGAGGCGATGGGTGTCGACACCCGCGGCATGACCAAGCCGCAGGCCGCCGACGCCGCGCTGGCCGCCTCCATCCGGCTGCTGCGCGACGTGGGCATCCCGGAGAAGTTCGCCGACGTCAAGCAGGACACCTACTCGAAGAACCGCCTCGGCGTCGGCCCGACCAAGTTCTACGAGAACGCGCCGACCATCGTCGGTGACGCGGCGGACGTCGACCGGATCACCAACCACGTCCTGGGTGACGCCTGCACTCCGGGCAACCCGAAGGAGTGCACCTTCGAGACCGTCCGCCCGGTCGTCGAGCACTCCATCAACGGCGACCTGGACGACCTGCTGACCTGATCGTCCGGCCAGTCCGCCCAGTTCGCACCAGCGGGCCCACCTGCCCCGGGGGATACTCGGGGCAGGTGGGCCCGCTGGCTGCGCGCCCCCCTGACGCACCAGAGCCGGTGCCGTCCGCGAAGGAGATCCACGCGTGTCCGAGGCTGTCGTCCCCACCCCCACCGAGGCGGCGGACGCCGTCGCCGACCGCGGTCCGTTCGAGTCCGTCGACGAGGTGATCGAGGTCCTGCGCGAGCAGGGCTACATCGCCGACACCCGCCTCGCGACGACCGTCTTCCTCCTCACCCGGCTGGACAAGCCGCTGCTGCTGGAGGGGCCCGCCGGCGTCGGCAAGACCGAGCTGGCCAAGATGCTCGCCGTCGCCACCGGGCGCCGGCTGCTGCGCCTGCAGTGCTACGAGGGCCAGGACGAGACCAAGGCCCTGTACGAGTGGGACTACGGCAAGCAGCTCATGTACACCCAGATCCTGCGCGAGAAGATCGGGCAGCTCGTCGAGGACGCGCCCGACCTGGCGGCCGCCGTCGACCGCATCGGGTCCCAGGAGAGCGTGTTCTTCTCCGAGCGCTTCCTCGCGCCGCGCCCGCTGCTGGAGGCCATCCGCTCCGAGCAGCCCGTCGTGCTGCTGATCGACGAGGTCGACCGCGCCGACGAGGCGCTCGAGGCCGTGCTGCTGGAGACCCTCGGCGAGTTCCAGATCTCGGTCCCCGAGATCGGCACCTTCACCGCGACGCAGCGTCCGTACGTGCTGCTGACCTCGAACAACACGCGTGACCTCGCGGCCGCCCTGAAGCGCCGCTGCCTGCACCTGTTCCTCGACTACCCCTCGGCCCAGCGCGAGCTCGAGATCGTGCGGTCGAAGAAGACCGGGCTGTCCGACCAGCTGGCCGAGGAGCTGGTGAACGTCGTGCGCGGGCTGCGCGAGCTGGAGCTGCGCAAGTCGCCGTCGATCTCGGAGACCATCGACTGGGCGCGCACGCTCGCCGTGCTCGGGGTCGACGAGCTGAACTCGCAGATCCTGTCCGACACCGTCTCGGTCGTCGTCAAGTACGACAAGGACGTCAAGAAGGCCCTCGACGCGATCCCGAACCTCGTCGACCCGAACGCCGTCGTCGAGGAGCACGGCCACGGGCACGGGCACGGGCACGGGCACGGGCACGGGCACGACGGAGACCACTCGCACGACGAGCCCGCCCCCCGGCCCACCGCCCGCGACGACGACCCGGACGACGGCGACGTCGACGGCCGGGCCAAGCGCGCCGCGAAGGACCAGGCGGGCCGGCACGGCGGCATCTACGGCGGCCTGCCCGGCGGGGTCGCCCCGCCGCCGTCGGCGATCCGGAAGGTCTCGCCCGGCCAGGGCTCCCGCTCGTTCGGCGGCACCCGCAAGCGCCCGATCTGAGGAGGGCCGCATGGAGGCGAGCATCCACCGGTTCGTCCGGCTCCTGCGGATCCGGTCGGTCCGGGTCTCGGTCTCGGAGGCACTCGACGCGATGGCCTGCGCCGCCCAGCCGGGCGTGCTGGCCGACAAGGCGGTGCTGAAGGAGGCCCTGCGCATCGCGCTGATCAAGGACAAGCGCGACGAGGCCACCTACGACGAGGTCTTCGACCTGTTCTTCGCCCTGGTCAAGGTGGGCAAGGAGGAGACCGGGCACGGCCACGGGCACGGCCACGGGGACATGTCCGACGACACCCCGCTGGAGAACTTCACGCTGTCCGAGGAGCCGTCGGAGACCCCGCAGGAGGGGCACGACCACGGCTCCCCGGTCGACATCAAGGAGTTCTTCGACCCCGAGGACCTGGCCGAGCAGTACAACCTGCACCAGGAGGCCAACAAGATCGACATGGCGTCGATGACGGACGAGATCGTGCTGTCGAAGGAGCAGGCGAACGACGTCACCGACGGCCAGCGGGTCCAGATCGAGACCGACAGCTTCTCCGGCGGCGGCGTGCCCGGCGACATCTCCCAGCAGCAGGGCACCAAGGTCGACGCCGACCTGTCGGTCGCCCAGCAGGACGCGCTGCTGGGCTGGCTGAACTCCGAGGAGGACCGACTCTCGGAGTCCGAGCAGGGCACCGAGGACGACGCGGCCGCGCTGCGCCGGCGTCTCACCGGTGTGCTCGACAACCTCCCCGAGCTGCTCAAGGCCCACCTGGAGAAGCTGCTGGAGATCGAGCAGCGGATCATCGAGGGCCACGACGACGTCGACCGCGTCGCCGAGGTCGACCGGGCGAACGAGGCCGAGCGCATGCAGCTGGAGGAGTCGCTGCGGCGCCTCGCCAAGTCGCTGCACGGCGCGCTGACCCACCGCAGGCGGGTCTCCCCGCGCGGACGGATCGACTCGGCCCGCACCATGCGCCGCAACATGCGCTACGACGGCGTCCCGTTCACCCCGGTCACCGTGCAGCGCCAGGAGGACAAGCCGCGCCTGGTGGTGCTGGCCGACGTCTCGCTGTCGGTGCGCGCGACCGCCCGGTTCACCCTGCACCTGGTGCACGGGCTGCAGGACCTGTTCGGCCAGGTGCGCTCGTTCGCGTTCGTGGCCGACATGGTCGAGGTGACCGACCTGTTCGCCGACCACCCCGTCGAGCACGCCCTCGGGCTGATCTTCGGGGGCGACCAGCTCGACGTCGACGCCAACTCCAACTACGGCCTGGCGTTCGGCCAGTTCCTGGAGGACCACGGCTCGGCGGTCACCCGGCGCACGACGGTGCTGGTACTCGGCGACGGCCGGGGCAACGGCAACGACCCGAACATGGAGGCGTTCGTCGAGATCACCCGCCGCGCGCGAGAGACGATCTGGCTGACCCCCGAGCCGCGGTACTCGTGGGGGCTGGGCCGCTGCGACCTGCCCGCCTACGCCGAGTACTGCGACCGCGTCCGCGTCGTGCGGGACCTGTCCGGCTTCGAGGCGACGACGAACGAGATGGCCGGGGAGCTCATCGGCCGCTGACACGGCCCGCCCGCGCCGACCGGGCGGGCCGTCCCGTCGAGATCTCGCGCGGCAGGCCGTGCGACTCCACCGTGGGCCACCGTGCCGAGGGGCGCCGGGTGGGCCGTTCGGGCGGAGCACGCCCGCGACGGGGACGGGCCGCGGTAGCCTCGGCCCGTCTCCTGCGGGGGAGGGGGATCCGGTGGGTACCGAGGGTGGAGTGGTCGTCCGCGTCGTCGGGCGGGCGTGCACCGCACTGTGGGGCCACACCCCCGGCGTGATCCCCGCGATGGTCGATGCGATGGGCAGCGGACCCGCGCTGCGCTGGTTCGCGCTGAACTTCCCGCGTCTCCTGGTCACCCTGCACGTGCTCGGCCCGGTCCGGACGCACCTCGCCGGGCTCACGATCTCCCTGGTCAACGGCTGCGCGTACTGCGCCTACGGCCGCGCGCACGCCCTGGAGCTGATCCACCTGCGCGACCGGGACCGGCTGTTCCCGCTCGACGCCCACACCCTGGCGGGCTGGCACGGGCTGCCGCCGCGCGAGCTGCGCCGCCGGCTGCGGGCCGTGCTGGAGGAGGCCGGGCTGCACGCCGAGGTCCTCTGGGTGGACCGCACGCTGGCGCTGCTCGACGGCGGCGCCCCGATCGACTCCGCCGAGCGGCGCATCGCCCACCTGTGCCGGATGGTCGGCACGATGAACGCGATCGCCGTCGCCGCGGGGACCGTCCCGGACGGCGCGCACGACCCTGTCGGGAAGGACACCGCGCTCCGGGCCCGGCTCGCCGCCGCGCAGCGCGCCTGAGCGACCCCGCCGTCCGGAGGGGGAGGGTCGGCGCGGTCGGACGTGGTGCGGCGCGCGGCGCCCCGCCTAGCGTGGACCCGACGACCACCACCGGGGAGCCTCGCATGATCGGAACCGACGTGCTGTCCAACGACCTCGCGGGCTGGCTGGACCGCACGCTCGTGCAGCCGGGCCTGCTGGCGCCGGAGCGGTTCGAGGACGCGTTCGTGGCCTGCGTCGCCGCCGCCGCGAAGGACCCCGACGCCCCGGACGACGCGTGGCTCGCGTTCTACCGCAACACCCTCGACGCGCTGGCGGGCGAGCCCGAGCCGGGCGGGACGAACGCCGAGATGGCCCCCGTCCACGCCCGCGCCCGCGAGCTGGTGGTCGGCGAGGACGTGCTGGAGCTGGGCTGCTGCTTCGGGTTCCTGTCCCTGCAGCTGGCCCGCGACGGCCACCGGGTCGTCGCCACCGACCTCACCGGCGGCACCGTGGACCTGCTGACCCGGATGGCGCCGCAGCTCGGCGCCGACGTCGAGACCCACGTCGCCGACGCCCGTGCCGTCGCCCTGCCCGACGGCTGCGCCGACACCGTGTTCGCGGTGCACCTCATCGAGCACCTGCCGCCCGCCGAGGGCGACGAGGTCGTCGCGGAGATGCTGCGCCTGGCCCGGCGGCGGGTGGTCGTCGCCGTCCCGTTCGAGGACGAGCCGAACCCGGCGTGGGGGCACGTCCGGGTGTTCGACACCGGCGTCCTGACCCGCATCGGCGAGCGCACCGGACAGCGGTTCACGGTGTCGGAGCACCACGGCGGCTGGCTGGTGATCGACCTCTGAGCGACGTACGGCGGACACCGCCCGATCCGCCGTACGACTTTCGTCGTACCCCGTCCGACCTGCACTGACGACTTCGGCCGATCTTCCCGCGAGGACGTTGGAGCGGCTCCGTGGCGTTGTTAGCGTCGGTGGCGACGACGACGAAGGAGAAGCGATGAACTGGCGGATCGGACTCGGCGCGGCACTCATCATCGTGGGCGGCGTCCTCGCCCTGTTCTTCACCGACCTCGAGTTCTTCTGGTTCCGCGGCGGACCGCTCGGGATCATCCTCGTGATCGTGGGGGTCCTGGACCTGCTCGACGGTGTCCGGCGCGGCCGCCGGCCGGTGGGGTCGGACCCGGGCCGCTGACGCCGCGACGGTGACGGGCGGGCCGGACGGTGATCCCACCGTCCGGCCCGCCCGTCGTCGTGTGCCCCGGCTCAGCCGTCCCAGCGCCCCAGGACCAGGACGGCGTTGTGCCCGCCGAACCCGAACGAGTTGCTCATCGCGACGCGGATGTCGTGTTCCTGCGGGGTGTGGGCGACGAAGTTCATCTCGGGGTCCAGCGGGTCCGCGCAGTTGATCGTCGGCGGGGCGACGCCGTCGCGCATCGCCAGGGCGGACACGATCGCCTCGACCGCTCCCCCGGCTCCGATCATGTGCCCGGTCATCGACTTGGTGGAACTGACCGGGATGCGGGTGGCGTGCGCGCCGAGCACCTCCCGGATCGACCGGACCTCGCGGTCGTCACCGACCGGGGTGCTGGTGCCGTGGGCGTTGACGTAGCCGACGGCGTCGGGGGTCAGTCCGGCGTCGTCCAGCGCGCCGCGCATGGCCGCCTTCGCGCCGGTCCCCTCGGGGTGCGGAGCGGTCCAGTGGTGGGCGTCGGAGGTGGCCGCGTAGCCGAGGACCTCGGCCAGGATCGGCGCGCCGCGCCCGACCGCCCGCTCGAGCTCCTCCAGGACGACGACCCCGGCACCGGAGCTCATCACGAACCCGTCCCGCGCCGCGTCGAACGGCCGGGACGCGCCGTGCGGGTCGTCGTTGCGGGTGGACAGGGCGCGGGCGTTGCCGCTCCCGGCGAGGTCCCCGCGGGTGATGCAGTCGTCGGCACCGCCGGCGACGACGGCGTCGGCGTACCCGTGGGCGATCCACCGCGCCGCCTCGCCGATCGAGTCGGTGCCGGTGGCGCAGGCCGTGCTCATGGCCCGGGTCGGGCCGCACGCCCCGAACTGCATGCTGATCTCGCCGGCCGCGTTGTCGATCGCCCCGGTGACCTGGGCGTAGGGGCTGATCCGCCGCGGCCCGTGGTCGCGCAGCGTGTCCGCGACGCCGTGGTTGTAGCGGACCGGACCGTAGCCACTGCCGATGAGCACCCCGAGCCGCGGGGACAGCTCGTCGTCGACGACGAGCTCGGCCGTGTCGCGGGCCTGCACGGCGGCGGCGAAGGCGTAGCGGGCGTAGGTGTCCATCCGCCGGCTGACCGGCCGCGGCAGGTACGCGTCGGGGTCGAACCCGCGGATCTCGCCACCGATGCGGGTGGCGAGGTCGGACACCTCGAAACCGGTGATCGGGCTGATGCCGCTGCGCCCGGCCAGCATCGCCGACCAGGTGCTCTCCGCGTCGTTGCCGAGCGGGGTGACGGCGCCCCAGCCGGTGACGACCACGCGGCGACGCAGTCGGCGGAGGTCCTCCGTGATGGTCATGCGCGTTCTCCGTTCCCGGGTGTGCGGTCGTGGCCGCCCTCGGGGCGCGGGGCGGGGAAGTCACCGTCGACCTCGGACAGGCCGGGCGGTGCGTCGGTCAGGTCGACGGGGACGTACAGCACGGACGTGCGGCCCCGTGCACACGCGGCCAGGGCCGCGGCGAGGACCGGGGCCGCGTCGCCGCGGGGGTCGAGCGTGGCCCGGTGCACCGTCGGGTCCGCCGGAACGGGCGGTGGCCCGGCGTCGGTGACGAACCCGAACCGGTCGCGCTGCAGGCCGCGCTGGTCGGCCTGGGACTGCAACCAGCCGTAGCCGCCGTTGCACAGCACGACGTACAGGACGCCGGTGCGTTCGCGGTGCCCGGTGACGAGGTCGGCGGAGGTGAGCGCGAAGGCGCCGTCGCCGACGAACGCGACCACCCGTCGTCCCGGTGCGGCGATCGCGACGCCGGTCGCGGCGGCCGCCCCGAAACCGAGGCTGGTCTGTTCCGAGGGCACGATCGAGCCCGCCCCGGCCCGGCCCGGCAGGTACGGGAACAGGTAGGACCACATGTCGGTCAGGCCGTTCTCCTGCACCAGGACCCGGTCGGCCGGCAGCGCACGGTCGAGCGCGGCGAGCAGCCGGGCGACCGGAGGACCCCCGGGTCCGGCGGCGGTGCGGGCCTCCGCGTCGAGCTCGGCGCGGGCGGCGTCGACGCGTTCGCCCCACTCCGGTTCGACGGCGGCGCCCCCGGCCGCCTCGTCCAGCGCGGCGACGACCGCTCCGACGTCGCCGACGACCCGCGGACCGGGGAAGGACGCGGACAGGTCGCACGCGTCGATGTTGACCTGCAGCACGGTGGGGACCCCGGCGCCGAACACCGCGGTCTCCTCGAGCCGGCTACCGAGCGCGACGACGAGGTCGGCGTCGTGCCACACCTTCTCGGCGGCGGGGCGGAGGTAGAGGCCGGACAGCCCGAGGAAGCGCGGGTGCGCCTCGTCGACGGTCCCGCGCCCCGACGCGGTGGTGAACACCGCCGCACCGGTCCGGTCGGCGAGCCGTTCCACACGCCGGTCGGCGTTGCGGTGGCGGGCCCCGCCGCCCACCAGCAGCACCGGTCGCCGTGCGGCGCGCAGCGCCGCGACCGCGGCGCTGTCCTGCTCGAACCGGAACGCCGTCGACACCTCGGCGGGTGCGGACCACGGCAGCGACCGTTCCACGGGGGCCGTGCCGAGATGGTCCGGCAGCTCCAGGTACACCGGTCCGGGCCGGCCCGCGACGGCGGCGGTCCACGCGCGTTCGACAGCACCGGGCACCCGGTCGGGGTGGTCGACCCGCTCCGCCCAGCCGACGAGCGGCCGGACCACCGAGAGCTGGTCGAGCTCCTGGAACGCCGCGGTCCCGCGGGCGTGCGCCGCGGTGCCGGAGGCGAGGACCAGCACCGGCGCGGCCGAGCACGACGCCTCGAGCAGCCCGGTGAGCGCGTTCGTCACGGCGGGGCCCTTGCCCACGGCGAGCACCGCGGGCCGACCGCTCTGCAGCGCGTACCCGGTCGCGGCGAACGCGGCGTTGCGCTGGTCACGGCACAGCACCATCCGCAGCCCGTGGTCGCGGACCGCCGCCAGGAGCAGCAGGTCGTCGGACGGGAGGCCGAACACGGTGTCCACCCCGGCGGCGACCAGGAAGTCCGCGACCGCGTGCCACGCCCCCGGGTAGGTCCGGACGGCCCCGCTCACCGGGCCCCTCCGGACGCGGCGGCCACGGCAGGCACCCGGGCGGCGCCGGCGGGCGCCGGGAGGCGGAACGCCGTCGCCGGATGCTCCAGCACCGACCGTGGTGTGAGCACCGCGGTCGGCACGGTGCGCTGGGTCAGCCGCCCGAACATGGTGCGCGGCCCGATGACGACGGCGCGATCGGCGCCGGCGCGGCGGATCGCGGCCGACACGGCCGCCCAGTGCACCGGGGTCACCCAGCCGTCGAGCAGGTCGTCCCGGATGTCGTCGGGATCGGTCAGCAGTGCCCCGCTGACGTCGGACAGCATCGGCAGCGACGACCGGAACCACCTCAGGTCGCGGTAGACCTCGGCGGCGAGGCGGTCGCGCAGGCCCTGGACCAGCGAGCAGTGCTCGGCCCGGTTCATCGAGTAGAACGCGTGCCCGCCCGCCTCGGCGACGAGCTCGCGCATCCGGTCGAGCCCGGTCGAGGTCCCCGACACCGCGTGCACGGAGTTGTCGAGGTAGATGGAGCCCTCGACGACGTGTCCCTCCGCGCGGGCCCGGGCGATGAGCCCGTCGACGGTCACGGCGTCGAGCCGGTAGAAGAAGAAGCAGCCCAGCGGGGCCGGACGGGAGCCGAACCAGTCGAGCTCGACCCGGGTGCTCTCCCGCACGAGCCGCAGCGCGTCGGGGTAGGGCAGCACGCCGGCCCAGACCGCGCCGACGATGGCGCCGAAGCTCTGGCCGCCGAACGCGACCGGGTCCAGGTCCAGGTTGTCGTCGGCCCAGTCGGCCAGTGCGAGGCTGAGCGCGAGCACCCCGGCCTCGTAGACCTCCCAGTCGTAGACCTCGGCGTCGCGGTAGGCGTCCACCAGGCTGTAGCCGAGCACCTCGTCGGCCTCGCGCAGCCGGGCACGGGCGTAGATGTCGGTCCGGAGATAGGTCTCGATCGTGGCGAAGGTCGTCGGGACCAGCCCCGGGAAGTAGACGACGTCGGCCATCGGTCCTCCTCGTGTCGGCGTGTCGGTGCGGCGGGTGGCGGCGGGTGGCGGTGGGTGCGGGTCAGAGCCGGTCGAGCAGCTCGTCGCGACGGCGGGCGAAGTCAGCGGGGTCGAGCACCCCGTCGGCGACCAGGCCGTGGAGGGCCCGGACGGCGGCGGCGACCCGGTCCGGGTCGGCCGCCGGGTGGGCGCCGGGCGCACGGGGTGGGTCCAGGCCGCCGGCCGTCGCCGTACGGGCCCGGACGGCCAGCGCCGCGGCGAAGAGCAGCGACGCGGTGAGGCCGCCCATCCCGAGCCCGAACAGCAGGGCCGCCGGGTCGTCGGGGGGCGCCGGCGCGGCCGGGGACCCGTCCGCCGCGACGACGCGGAGGTGGCCGGACACCAGACCGGGCCGGATCCACTCGACGCGGTGGATCCCCGCGTAGGGGTGGACGCCGTCGCCCGCGCGCAGCTTCGCCTCCGACGCCGCGGCGTTCCAGCGGAACCTCACCGCGTCCTCGTCGAGCCACGCCTCGCCGTCGTAGCCGCGCAGCCGCGCCGGCGGGTCGGCGGCGCCGGTCAGGTAGGCCGGGCACGGGAGGTGTGCGTCGGGGTTCAGCTCGGCGTGCAGCGCGAGGGTCCGGGCGTGGTGGGCGGCCAGGTCGGACTGGTCGCGGTCCAGCTCCAGCCGGTAGGGATGCTGTTCCGGACGGAGCTGGCCCGCCGCCACGTCGAGATAGGGGTCCGCGCCCGGACGCAGCTCGAGCCGCAGGACCGGGCTGCCCTCGCCCGTGGCCAGGTGGACCCCGGACAGCGCGGCCACCGGCACCGTCCGCGCGCCGATCCGGCGCAACAGCCCGGGCAGCCCGGGCGAGTCGGCGTACTCGACCACGACCCGGTCGTGCTCGATCGTCCACGCCGCGTTGCGTCCGGCCAGCCGGAATCCCGGGTCCCCGGGTGCTGTCAGGTCCACTGTCCCTCCCGGGGATCGGTGCGACGGGGCCGGGCCCCGCCGAGTGCGCGGAGCGGACGGGCGACCAGCAGCGGCAGGGCGGCGAGCGCGTAGACCGCGCCGAGGACGACGAACGTGCCGTGCACGTCGCCCGTGGCCAGGGCCCAGGTCAGCAGGGACACACCGGCCGGGCCGGGCGCGGACACGACCGTGGTGGCCGTGCCCGCGACGGTGCCGAACATCCGCGGCGGCACCCGCTCCTGCAGCTCCTGCATGTAGATGAGGTCGACCGGGCTGATGAGGACCCCCGCGACGGCGACGAGCAGCAGGGCCGTCGCCGGTCCGGGGCACCAGGGCAGCAGCGCGACGACCGTCGCGAGCGCGAGATAGCCGGTCAGGTACACCGCGCGCCGCGGCAGCCGGTGTCCGGTCAGTCCGAACGCGACGGTGCCCACGAGTGCGCCCGCGCCGAACGCGGCGGCCAGGCCGCCGTACCAGGCCGGGTCACCGAGCAGCCGGTCGGCGTAGCTGGTCAGACCGATCGTCACGAGACCGGAGTCGAGGGTGGCGAACAGTGCGGTCACCACGACCAGCGCGCGCAGCACCCGGTTGCCCCGCAGGTAGCGCAGCGCCTCCCGCAGCCCGTCACGGTAGCGGGACCGGTCGACCGCGGCGTCGGGCGCCGGCTCCCCGGAGTGACCCGGCAGCCGGCCGAGCGCGGCGAGCAGGACCACGGCGGCGACCCCGGCGGCGGCGTCGACGAGCAGCGGTGCGACGGTGCCCGCGGTCGCGACGAGCGCACCGGCGGCGACGGGGCCCGCGATGGTCGCGACGGCGCTCATCGCCCGCAGCGTGGCGTTGGCCCGTTCCAGCGTCCCACCGGCCCCTGCGGCGAGCCGGGGCAGCAGCCCGAACGCCGCGACCCGGCCGGGCTCGTCCGCGGCGGCCCGGACCGCGGTGAGCGCGAGCAGCGCCCAGCCGGGCAGTGCGTCCGCGCGGTGCAGCACGACGAGCGCGACGGTGGCGACCAGGCCCACCAGGACTCCCGCGAGCCAGCTGCGGCGCATCCCCCAGCGGTCGAGGACCGGCCCCATGAGCAGTCCGGTCAGGACCGATGCGGCGACGGCGACGGTGACGGCCGCCCCCGTCAGCCCGGTGCTGCCGGTGGAGTCGAGGACGAACAGCGGGAACCCGACCGCGCCGATGGTGTTGCCGGCGAGCGCGGTGCCGAACGCGGCCCGCAGCAACGCCGACGCCGCGCGGGCGGGCGGTGCGTCGGCCGCGACGGGTGTGGTCATCGAGGGCCCCCGGTGGCGGGCCGGCCGTGCGGCCGGCGGGACAGGACGAGCCGGTGCGACGCACGCGCGCCGCACCGGCCCGGGGAAGCGGACCGATCAGCAGCCGGTGCTGGCGGTGCTGCCCGGCAGCACCGACTCGGCGGCGGAGGTCTCCAGAGCCTGCAGGTCGAGAACGTTCATCGTTGTCACCCCCGTTTCACGTCAGATCTTCACGGGATATCGGCCCGGGCGCGCCGAACGCATTTCCCGGACCACTTCCGGACGATTCAGCAGTTGGTGCTGGCGGTGCTGCCCGGCAGCGCCGACTCGGCGGCGGAGGTCTCCAGGGCCTGCAGGTCGAGAACGTTCATCATCAGATCCTCTCAGGTGGTGGAAAACTGTCCTTGCATCCTCCGGGCCGACCGACGACCGCGTCGCACGCGACGACACGGGACCGTCACCGCAGCTCAACAGGGCTCCGGGTCGACCATGAGGGGGAGGAACGGGCGCTTCGCATCCAGTGCCGAACCGATCGCGCAGAGCACTCCGGCATTGCCCGTACCCATATCCATGGACAAGCGGCTACATCCGTCACCGGGAAAAGAGACATGTCCATGAAAAGCGAGTGAATGCCACTCCATCCTGGCGAGGTGGCCCATCACTTTCGCTGAGTCGACATTAGCACGGGCCGACTGCGCGAGTCGAGCAGAAACAGCGAGAAGTCCGGCCCGGCCGAAAAACAGATTGGGTTCGGCGACGAATTCGCTGTCACACGCCGCACAGAGCGCGTCGAGCGCGGCCCGCGCGCGGTCGTCGTCGGTCCGGGCGAGGAGGGCGTCGGCGGCCAGTGCGATGCCGGCGCTGCCGACCTCCAGGTAGGGCAGCGTGCGGAACCCGCCGTCGACCTGCAGCGTGCCGTCGGCGACGGCGACGCACAGGTCCAGGTCCCGGCCCAGCGCCCGGGACGCCGCCCGGGCCCACCGGTCCTCCCCGGTCGCGTCGAGCAGCCCGAGGAACAGCAGGCACGGACCCGACCACCCGCGCAGCAGGCCGCCGTGGGTCCCCGCGTCCCGGGCCCGGCCGAGCGCGCCCGGCGGGCGGTCGATCCCGCACGGGCCGCCGGAGTCGAGCGCGGCCGCGACCCGTTCGCCGGTGCGCACCGCGGCCGCCAGCAGCGCGGGCTCGTCGTGCCGCTGCGCGAGATGCAGCTGGTTCAGCCCGATCCCGGCCAGCCCTCCCAGCCAGGTCAGGTCACCGGCCCGGTCGACCTCGGGGGCGGCGCGACGGACGAGGTCCATGGCCTCACCGGTGTGTCCGAGCAGGTCGAGGACGTGGGCCACCCCGTGCGCGCCGTCGCCGAGGCCCGGGCCGCCGAGCATCGGCCCGCGCGCACGGGCACGCAGCCAGTCCTCGTGGTCGGGGTCGACGGGTCCGCCGTGCACGAGCTGCGCCCAGAGGACACCCGCCGCACCGTGGGCGAGGCCGGCGCCACCGGTCCGGAACGCCTCGATGTCACCGGGGAACAGGCGGTCGGTCCGCCACGGGGTGGCGGAGGCGGCGATGGCGTCGACCAGCGAGTCGAGCGCGACCGACCAGTCCACCGGCCCGGGTGGCGCCGAGACCGGCGACGGCGTCACGGCCGCGGGCCGTGCGCCGGACCGGATGTCCGCGACGAGGCCGGGGGGCAGGTCGAACAGCTCCTGTGCGACGTCGACCAGCGGGTCCAGCTTGTCCGGCGCGAGCGCGAGCAGGGACGTCAGGGGCAGGAACAGCCACAGCGTCAGCACCGCGAGGGCGTGCCGGTCGACCTCCGCACCCGCCTTGCCGAGGGCGACGAACCCGGCGTGGCCCATCTCCTGGCGGCGCCCGTCGGCCACGAGCGAGGCGTTCTCGAAGTCGACCAGCCCGACCCGTACACCGTCCGGGCCGTCGTCGACGAGGATGTTGGCCGGATGCAGGTCGCCGAAGACCACGCCGCGTGCGTGCAGCCGTGCGACCAGGTCCGCGACCCGGTCGCGCAGGTCGAGCGCCCGTCCGGTGTACCGGGCCCGGTCGGCGGCGCTCCCGCCGGGGCCGATCAGCGGGTGGTTGAGCGCCATCCACGCCTGCAGCGTCCGGCCCGGCACCCGGGTCATCGCCAGGAAGCGGTGCCCGGCGGCGGTGAACACGTCGACCAGCTGCGGGACGCCGTCCAGGCCGTCGAGCAGCCGCAGCATCGCGGCCTCGTGGTCGAGCCGGGCGACGGCGTCGGCTCCGGACCGGCTCAGCCCGGCGTGCGGGCGCCCCTCCTTCAGGACGACCTCCTGCACGCCCGCTCCGGCACGGTCCGGGCGGTGGGCCAGGTAGACCCCGCCGCCGTTGGAGAAGTGCAGGGCCTCGGTCACGCGCCAGTCGACCTCGGTGTCGGCCACGGCGCGCCGGTCGAGCGCCTCGCGCAGGAACTCCGGGACCTCCACCCACTCCGGCAGGGTGAACACCGGGCGGCGCTCGTCGGGCACCAGCGTCCCGTCCGGCCGGGCGATCGCGAGGACACGCTCGCCGTCCGGCGCGGTGCACCAGCGGCTGCGGAAGCCCCCGTAGCGGACGTGCAGGGGCCCGTCCTCCCAGCGCAGGTCGGTCAGGACCCGCGGCCCCGGCCGGCCGCCCACCTCGTGCTGCAGACCGGTCAGGACCCGGCGCAGCTGGTCGTCGTCGCACGGGTAGAGCGCGAGCACCTTGCCGCCCGACGGGCGCGGGGCGTACTTGAGGTTGTGGGCGAGGACCAGCGCCGGACCGGACAGGAACTTCACCGTGGTCCCGTGGGCGAGCGCCCACCGCACGACCAGCCCGACGAGCTCGGCGGCGTTGTCCGGCGTGGCGGAGACGTGCACCTTCCAGCCCTGGTCGGGCAGCTCCACCCCGGGCGGGCGCAGGACCACCCACGGACCGTTGCGGTCCCGCTCCCAGCCCGGCGGCACGGGGGCGGACGCCTCGGCGAAGGTCTCCCCGCCGACCTCGGGGGCGTCGAAGAAGATCCGGTCGGACAGCGTGTAGAGCTCGGCGAGCGGCTTCACCGGTCCACCCCTCAGTACGGGCGACGCCGCGCGGCGCGCTCCTCGACACCGCGCAGTGACGTCGGCGGATCGGCGGCCAGGTACTTCGCGAGCAGGGTGCGGGCCCGGACCTTGTCCCGTTCGGGCACCAGGTCGGCGACCGGCATCAGCTCGGCGTGCTCGTTCGCGCCGGCGACGAACTCGTCCCGCAGGATCGACCAGACGGTGCGGTCGTGGTACTCGCCGTCGAGGAAGTAGTAGTCCCGCAGCACTCCCTCGAGGACGAACCCGCCGCGGGTCAGCATGCTCATGGTGTGCCGGTTGAACGACGCGGTCGTGAACTCGACGCGGTGGGCGTTGAGCTGGTGGAACAGCAGGTCCACGAGCAGGGTGAACGCCTCGGCGCCCGCACCGGCCCCCCAGAGCGCGGGATCGCCGACCGCCCCGCCGACGGCGTAGGAGCCGGCGCTGCCGACCCGCCGGTGGTTGACCACGCCGATGGTGACGCCGTCGGGTGTGTCGACCATGAGGTACCGCACCCGCCCGCTCTCGTTCGCCTCCCGGACGTCACGGGCGAACACGAGCTCATTGGCGTCGCCCGTCAGTGCGGCGGTCGGGGACAACGGCTTCAGCCATTGCTCGACGAGTTCGTAGTCGGATTCTTCGGGCCAGCGCAGGGAACACAATTTCTCGGGCATTGCGGTATCGCCTCCGTCACGCACGCGGAATGACGCCGCGCGGACACACGAAACAGCCGTCCGCGCATTCCGGACAGGACCGGTCGGCACGGCCGGGTGGACGGCCGCACGGGTCGGGGCGGCCGCGGACCATCGTGCGCCGCGCGCCGGCGTCGCACGTCGACAGCCGTCGACGTGCAGGATCGTCCCGCAGCGGAGCTACGTCGACTGGTGCCGGATGGTCACGTTCGTTCCCCCCAGAACGTCGGATGTATCGGTGCCGAATCAGAACAGGGATGTGCTGTCCCTCGGGGAGAACCACGTCGAGTGACGCACAGGGGCACCTTCGTGCCGTTTCCCCCCCGGAAGCCTGCGGACCGAAAGTAGCACGCTCGGGGGCGTAGTCAACACGAACTGGTGGATCTCCCTGGAACAGTCACGCGCGTTACGGGATGACTCGGCGGACGGAGAGTGAACAAACGGGGTCGGCGTACATCGAAGTATGTAGGGGTATTGGTGCCTCCGAGGGAAAGGCTGCCGCACCTGCCGGTTCCGCCTTGCCCGGCCGGTGATCGTCTCCGTACCGTCCCCGTCGCGGTCGCTCGACCGCGGTGCTGATCTCCCTCGCCTGCCTTCGCCCATTCCCACCCGGGCGGACGCAGCCGTCGCGTGCCCGCCGGAGCCCCGGCCGGCACCGCGTCCGTCCGCCCCACGACGACGAGGCGGGTACCCGTGTCGCGCTGGACGACGTTGCTCATGGACGAGGCCGAGCTCTCGAGGTTGCCGGACGTCCCGGTCGGAGACGTGCTCGTACACGCCGACCTGGTCACCCGGGAACGGCCGGGCCCGATCGACCTGTACCGCCGCTGGGAGCGCCAGCAGTGGTCGGCCGAGGACCTGGCACTGGAACGGGACGCCGCGATGATGGCCGACCCCCGGGTGCCCGAGCCCATGCGGGCGCTGCTCCGGGAGACCGTCGCGACGTTCATCATCGGCGAGTACACCGGTCTCGACATGCTCGGCCCGATCATGGTCGGGTCGCCGGACGAGGAGTACTCGCTGTTCCTCGGCACCCAGGTCGCCGACGAGGCGCGGCACACCCGGGCGGTGTTCCGGATGGGCGAGGAGGTGCTGGGCCTCGACCCCGACCCGCGCCGGATGCTCGCCCAGGCGTGGCAGGTGTCCACACCGGCCCACACCGAGCTCGCGCTGCTGGAGGGCGAGGTCATGCGCGGGGTGACCCGCACCCCCGACGACCACGAGGCCTGGCTGCAGGCCGTGGCGCTGTTCCACCTGGTCACCGAGGGCGTACTCGCGCTGGTCGGGCAGCGGGTGCTCGTCCACGCGCTGCGCGAGGTGCGGCTGTTCGACGGGATCAAGGCCGCCTTCACCGCCATGTGCCGCGACGAGTCCCGGCACGTCGGCTTCGGTCTGCACGCGCTGCGCCGCGGACTCCTCGACGGCCACGCCGACGCCGTGCACGACGTCCTGGAACGGGCGGTGCCGATCGCCCTGCGCCTGGACGAGGAGTTCGACGGCATCGCCACCGACTTCCGTCCGATGAGCATCGACATCCTGCGCCGCCACCTGGCGGTGATCGGTGCCGACCCCGTCTTCGTGTCCCACCTGCTCGACCAGCACGACCCCCGACTGCCGCAGCACGCCAGCCTCCGGAGGACCGCGCCGTGACCATCGACCACCGTCCCACCGCCCCCACCGGCACCGCCGTCCCCCACCCGGCGGCCCCGGCCGACCCCACGGCCACCGGACCCGACGGCCGGCTGCGGCTCGTCCCGGATGGCGCCGGCGCTCTCACCGGAGTCGACGTCCGCGCCGGCTGCGCGGCCGCGGCCGCCGCACTGCGGTCGCACCGCGTGACCGCCGGCGACCGGGTCGCCCTGGTCGCCGAGAACTCGACCGGCTCCGTGCTGGCCCTGCTCGCGCTGATGCACACCGGCGTGTCCCTGGTGCTGCTCGACCCCCGGCAGGACGCGGGCGGGCGGGCCCGTGCGCTGGCCCGCGCCGGGGTGCGCACCGTGGTCTGCGACCCGGCGGTGACCGTCCCGGCGGGTCTCACCCGGATCGACCTGCCCACCCTGCTTCCCCGCCGGTGCGACCCCGCGCCCTCGTTCGAGCTCGACCTCGCCGCATGGCGCGGGCGCGACGACGCGCTGATCGTGTTCTCGTCCGGCACCACCGGTGAGCCGACCGGTGTCGTGCGGTCCGGGGAGAGCGTCTACGCCAACATCGCCCGCACCCAGCGGCGCATGGGCTACGTCGCCGACGACGTGTTCCTGCCGCTGCTGCCCTTCTCCCACCAGTACGGGCTGTCGCTGGTCCTGCTGTGGTGGTGTTCCGGGGGCCGTCTGGTCCTCGTCCCGCACACGCGCGCGGACCGCGCGCTCGACGCGATCGGACGGCACGGCGTGACCGTCGTCGACGCCGCGCCCTCGACCTACCACAGCCTGCTCAACCTGCTCGGGTCGCGCGGACGGCCCCACCTCGGGGGCGTCCGGATGTGGTGCGTGGGCGGCGCGCCGCTCGGCGCGGCCCTGACCGACCGTTTCGCCGAGCTCGTCGGGCGGCCGCTGCTCGACGGCTACGGCAGCAGCGAGGCGGGCAACATCGCGCTGTCCTCGCCCGCGGACCCCCGGCTGTGCGGGCTCCCGCTGCCGGGGATCGAGGTGCAGGTCGTCGACCCCGCCGGCCGCCCGGTCGACGACGGCGAGACCGGCCGGATCGTCGTCGACACCCCGGACCTCATGACCGGGGTGCTGGGCACCGACGGCACGGTCCTCCCCGCCCGCACCCGGCTGCTGCACACCGGTGACATCGGCTACCGCACCCCGCAGGGCCACGTCGCCGTGCTCGGGCGCGACGGCGCGGTGCACCGGCACGGCCACACCCTCTACCCCGAGGCGCTGGCCCGCCGCGCCGAGGCCGCCGGCGCCCCGGTGCAGGTCCTCACCGTCGACGACGAGCGGCGCGGCACCAGCCTGGTCTTCGTCGTCGCCGACCCCGCCCGGCGCGACGCCCGCTTCTGGCGCCAGGAGCTGCGGCCGCTGCTGTCGGAGCACGAGCAGCCGAACAAGGTCGCGGTGGTCGGGGCGTTCCCGCTCAACCGGACCGGCAAGGTGGACGTCCCCGCACTGCGGGCGCTGCTCGACGAGGGCGGGGACTCCGTCGCGGGACCGGCGGCACTGCCGCCCGGCCCGGAGAGCTCCCTGGTCCCCCTCCCGGACCGGCTCCCGGCGCTGGACGCCGTGACGCGCCACCTGGTCGGGCACCGCGACGAGATCCTCGAGATCCTGACCGAGGTGTCGAACCACCGCACGGCCGACGCCGAGATCGACACGGCGATCGGCACCCTGCGCGGCGCGGTCGGCGAGGTGTCGGCGCGCCGGCCGGCCGTCGTCGACCGGATCGCGGTGTTCATGCCGTCCAACATCCCGCTCTACGCCTACGTGCTGTACCTGCTCGTCCCCGCCCTGTACGGCAGGGAGATCACCTTCCGGCCGTCGAGCCACCTGCGCGACCAGCTCGAACGGCTGCACACCCGGCTCGCGCCGGTGCACGGCCTGCCGATCACGCTGTCGGACACGACCCAGCGGGAGTTCGTCGCGGGCCCGGTCGCCGAGGCCGACGTCGCGGTGTTCACCGGCACCTACGCCAACGCCGAGCGGATCCGCGACCGGCTCCGGCCCGAGCAGCTGTTCGTCTACTTCGGCCAGGGGGTCAACCCCCTCGTCGTCGGTCCGGACGCCGACGTCGACCTCGCCGTGCGCGACGCCGTCGAGATCCGGCTGCTGAACTCCGGGCAGGACTGCTTCGGCCCGGACGTGATGTTCGTGCACGACTCGGTCGCCGGGCGGTTCCACGAGCTGCTCGCCAAGCGGATCGACGAGCTCCGCTTCGGCGCCTACACCGATCCCGACGCCGACTACGGCGCGATGTACTACGAGCAGGCGTTCGGGTTCGCGCTGGAGCACCTGCACGCGAACGCCGCCCACATCGTGCACGGCGGGGAGGCGCACGTCGCGTCCCGGCGGCTGCAGCCGACCGTGCTGAGCCGGCCGATCACCACCCGCAAGCCACGCTGCGAGGAGCTGTTCGCGCCGATCTTCAACGTCCAGACCTACGCCCGGCTCGACGACCTGCACTCGGTGCTGGCCTCCCCGTTCTTCGAGGAGCGGGCGATGGGCGCGATGGTCTACGGCGACCTCCCCGCGACCGTCGAGCTCCTCGCCCGCAGGCACGAGGTGTGCCGCAACACGACCCTGCTGCACACCGACGACGGCAACGCCCCGATGGGCGGCCGCGGGATGGTCGCGAACTACGTCGCCCACCGCGGCCGGCGCAGCGCCGAGCCGCTGCTGGTGTCCAAGGCGGTGGCCGACCACCTCGGCACCGTCGACGCCGGGCGGGCGCGGGTGACCGGGTGACCGCCGCGACCACCCCGCACCGGCCACCACCGGCACCACCGGGGCCGCGCGGGCCGCTCGCCTGGCAGACCGCCCGCTACTGGGTCGCCCCCCGGAGCACCCTGCGCCGCTGGCGGCGCCGCCACGGCGAGGTCGTCGCGGCCCGGGTGGCGCCGATGGGCCGCGCCCTGTTCCTGTTCGACCCCGACGACATCCGCACGCTCGTGCGGGCCGGGCAGGACGAGTTCCTCGCCGGCGCGGCCAACGCCCGGCTCGGCGGCCCGTCCAGCGAGCACTCGTTGCTGGTCGTGGACGGCCCGCAGCACGCCGAGCACCGCGCGCTGCTGACGCCGGTGTTCCACGGCCGGGCCGTGCGCGGGCAGGAGGAACGGATCGCCGCCATCGCCGCCCGCGAGGTCGAGCGCTGGCCCGACGACCGCGTCTTCCCGGTCCTCGGGTCGTGCCGCACCGTCGCCCTCGAGGTGATCCTGCGGGTGGTGCTGGGGTTCGACGAGGACGACCACGCGATCGGGCCGGCGATGACCACGCTGACGGCGAGCGAGTCGGTGTGGGAGATGGCCGTCGGCGGGCTCCCCGGCCTCCGCCGGGCGGGCACCCGCCGGCGGGAGGCGGCGCTCACCCGCGCGCAGGAGCTCCTGTCCGACCGCATCTCCGCCCACCGGGGGGATCCGCGGCTGCACGAGCGCCACGACGCGCTGGCGCTGCTGCTGTGCGCCCGCGACCGCGACGGCGCCCCGCTGCCCGACCGGGCCGTGTCCGACCAGCTGCTCACCCTGCTCGTCGCCGGGTACGAGACCTCCGCGGCGGCGCTGGCCTGGACCCTGGAACGCCTCGCCCGCGACCCGGAGGTGCACCGGCGCGCGACCCGGGCGGCCGACGGGGACGACCGGGCCTGGCTGACCGCGCTGGTCCGGGAGAGCCTGCGGGTGCGCACCGTCGTCCCGGACCTGAGCCGGATGGCCGTGCGGGACACCCAGCTGGCCGGGTTCCGGGTCCCGGCCGGGACGATCGTCACCCCGTGCCTGGACAGCGTCCACGAGTCCCCCGCGGTGTTCCCCGACCCGCAGCGGATGTGCCCGGAGCGCTTCCGCGAGCGCGGGTCGACCACGGACTGGTTCGCGTTCGGCGGCGGGATCCGCCGCTGCCTGGGTGCCGCGTTCGCCGAGACCGAGCTGAGGGTGTCGCTGCAGGAGATCCTGCGCCGGCGCACGGTCACCGCTGCGGGCCGCCGCGGCGAGCGACGGGTCCGCCGCCACATCACCGCCGAACCGGCGCGGGCCGCGCGGATCCGCGCGCACCGGCGCGGGCCGGTCTGAGATGCGGGTCTGTCTGGTGGGCGCGGGCCCACGGGGCACCGGCGTGCTGCAACGGCTGGGGGTGCAGGCACGGCGGCGCGGCACGCGGCTGAGCGTCGAGGTCGTCGACCCGTTCCCGGCCGGGGCCGGGCGGATCTGGCGCCGGGACCAGTCGTCGCTGCTGTGGATGAACTCGCCGGTGACGGCGGTGTCGATGTTCGACGGCCCGGACGGGCTGGCGCCGCTGACCGCGTGGGCAGACACGCTGCCCGACGACGCCGATCCCGAGCTGCTCGACGACGTCGGACGGTCCCGGGAACGTCGCTTCGCCAGCCGCCCGGTCGCGGGCGCCTACCTCGAGTGGGCGTTCGCCCGGGCCGTGCACGGCGTGGACCGGGTCCGCGTGCACCGTGACCGGGTCGTCGACCTCACCGACGGCGACGGCGGCGAGCAGCTGGTGCACCTCGCCGGCCGCCCCGAGCCCCTGCGCGTGGACGCCGTCGTCCTGGCGCAGGGCCACGTCGACACCGCGCCGGACCCGGCGACCGCGGCCGTCGGCGCGCACGCCCGCGCGCACGGGCTCTACCACCGGCCCCCCGCGCACGCCTCGCCGATCGACGAGACCGACCTGCCGCCGGGCACCGACGTGCTGGTGCGCGGTCTCGGCCTGACCTTCGTGGACCTCGTGACCCTGCTGACCCAGGGCCGCGGGGGCCGCTTCGCCGACCGCGGTGACGGGGACCTGGAGTACCTGCCGTCCGGCCGGGAACCGGTGCTGCACGCGGGGTCGCGCCGGGGTGTGCCCTACCGCAGCAAGCCCGGACCCGCGCTGCGGGCGGACCCGCCGCCGCTGCCGTGCGTGCTCACCCCCGACGCGCTGCCGCCCGGACCGCTGGACTTCCGCAGGCACGTCCTGCCGCAGGCCCTGCGCGAGATGGTCGCCGGGCACTACCACGAGCTGCGGCACGTCCACCCCCGGCGCACCACGGTGCCGTGGGCGGAGTTCCGCGACCGCCTGCGCGATCCGTCCGAACCGGTCGCGGCGCTCGTCGGGCGCGCGATCCCCGACCCGGCCGACCGCTTCGACCCGCAGCTCCTGGCCGATCCCCTCGCCGGGATCGGCACCGGCACCGAGGCCCTGCAGCGGCGGGTGCGCCGGCACGTCGCCCGGGACCTGTGGCGGCGGCACGACCCGGACGCCGGCGCCGAGACCGGCGCGATCGCGGGGATCGGCTCGGCGCTGACCACGACGCTGGAGCTCGTCGCCGCGGGCCGCATCACCGCCGGATCGGTCCGTCGCGACGTCGAGGGGTCGTTCCTGCCCTTCGGCAGCTACCTGACCAGCGGACCACCGGGGCGGCGGCTGCGGGAGCTGCTCGCGCTGTCGCGGGCCGGGGTGGTCCGGTTCCTGGGACCCCGGCTGCAGGTCCGTCCGGACGGGGACGCCTTCCGCGCCGACGGCCCCGCGCTGGACCGCCCGGTCACCGCCCGGCACCTGATCGACGCCCGCCTGCCGCCCGACGACCTCGGCCGGAGCACCGACCCGCTGCTCGTCGCCCTGCGCGGGCGCGGCGAGGCCACCGCGGACCCCGGGACGGGGCGGCTCGCGATCCGCGAGCCGGACCACCGGATCCTGCTGCGCGACGGGCGGGTGCACCCGCGCCGCTTCGCCGTCGGTCCCTGCGTGGCGGGGGTGGCGTCCCCCGGCCGCGGCCCGGCCGGCATCGACTTCTTCGAGGTCAACGACCGGGTCGCGACGGAGCTCCTGGACCGGGTGCCGCACGGCGCCGGCTGAGGAGCACCCGGCCGCCGGACCAGACGCCGTCCAGCACCAGCACCAGCGTCCAGATCCGGCCGGCGTCCAGGAGCAGGTCGCCGCTGGAGTTCCAGAACCACTCGGCCGGATGCGGCCCCGACAGCAGGGCCTCGACCGGCCAGCTGACACCCGCGACGGCCAGCCCCGCCTGGGCGACGAGGTAGACACCGAGGTGGGCGTACCACCCCCGTGCCGACGGGCGCGACGCAGCGGCGCCGCGCGCGTCCGGACCGGGCGTCGACGGGGGCCCGTCACCGCCCCGCGCCGGGCGGTCGGGTTCCGGGACCGCGGCGGGCGGGGGCGACCCGGTGCCCGCCGCCCCCACCGGGACGGGCCGGTCGGCCGCACCCACCCGGCCCAGCGCCCGCCGGGCCAGCGGGGCGGTACCGGCCAGGAGCACCGCCGCCGCGAGGCAGACCACGACCAGCCCGCCGGCGTCGTAGAGCGGACCGGCCGCGAGCGCGCCCACCGTGACCCCGGCGAGGGTCGCGGTCTCGTAGACGGCCATCGCGCGCCCGGGACCGAGCCCGGAGGTCTCGGCCACGACGGCCTGCTCGATCGGCACCGCCACCGCGAACGACGCCGCGGCCAGCACCCACGCCACCGCGATCACCCAGACCGTCGGGGCCCAGGCCAGGGTCAGGGCGAACACCCCGCTGCAGACGGGCGCCACCGTCATCGCCCGGCGGCGGCCGATCCGGCCGACCACCCCGTGCAGGTACTCCGGGGCCAGGCTGTAGACCACGAACCCCGGCAGGAACACGAGCGCGATCTCGCCCACGTCGAGTGCGAAGCGGTGCTGCAGGTGCAGCAGCAGGACGAGCGACACCGCGCCCTCCGCGGCCGCGATCACGCCGACCACCAGCAGCAACGGCCGCAGCCTGCGCGTGGCGGGCCCCCAGCCGGCCGCGGGCGCGGGGGCGGTCGCGGGGTCGTCGCCCGCGACGGCCAGGACCGCGGCCGCCACGACGCACGCCGCCGCACCGCCCAGGAACACCCCCGACGCGTCGATTCCCGGCAGCAGGGTCAGGGCCGCCACGAACGCGACCCAGGTCCCGGTCCCCTCCGCGGAGAACAGCCGCGCGAAGACCGCCGGGTCCTCGGGCGCGTCCTGTGCGACGCGGGCCCGCAGCGCCACCCAGAACAGGGCGCCGCCCGCGCCCCCCACCACGGCCACGACCAGCGCGGTCGCGAAACCCGTCGCCGTCGCGTAGCCCGCCAGCGACACGGCCGACACCGCGGCGCCGGCCGCGGCGACCCTGGTGCGGCGCAGCCGGTCGGCCAGGACGCCCGCGACCGGCCGGACGAGGAACGACACGAACGTCTCGGCGGCCACGAGGACGCCGATCGCCGTCGGGGACAGCCCCAGCGCCGCACCGGCCCACAGGGGCAGCAGGAAGTCGAGCACCTCGGCAGGCCCGCGGGCCAGGCCCGCGGCCCACCCGTGTACCCGGTCGGACCGCCGCGCGGTGTCGCCCATCGTGCTCCCCCGGTCGTCGGGACCCCGTCCCCGGCGAGCCTGCCCGGTCGCCGGGGTCGCGGGCGTCGGCGGTCCGGCCGATCTCCGGGCCGCCCGACGTGCGACCTTCGGAGGACGCGCGGGCCCGGCGATCGTGCTGGGATGGACGGGTGCCCCTGCTCCCCGGTGTCCGCCACGCCCTGCGCGAGGTCGTACCGGACGTCGGGCTGGCGCTGCTCATGCTGGCCGCCGGGCTGGCGATGACGCACTGGTTCCCCGAGATCAACGGGATCAGCTGGCGGGGCCCGGAGGCCACCCCGGACCGGGTGGCCGGGACCGTGGTGCTCGTCGTGGCCTGCGCCGGTGAGGTGCTGCGGCGGGTCCTGCCGCTGGCGGGCGTCGCGCTGGTCGCACCGGCCGTGCTCGGCGGTGCGCTGTGGGTGGGGACGACCGACGTCGTCGTCCTGCTGGTGCTGGCCGACCTGCTCTACTGCGCCGTGCTGCACACGGGGCGGCGCACCGGACGCGCGGTGGCCGCCGTCGGCCTGATCGGCGCCGGGACGGTCGCGCTCGGCGTGCTGCTCGACGGGTCCGGCCCCGTCGTGGTGTCGAGCCTGATCAACCTGGTGCTGGTGGTGGTGATCCCGGTCGCCTGGGCCGCGGAGGTCCGCCGGCACCGCGACGTCGCCGAGGCGGAACGGGTCCGCGCCGACCAGGCCGCCCGGATGGTCGAGCTGGACCGGGCGGCCGCGGTGGCCGCGGAGCGCGCCCGGATGGCCCGCGACCTGCACGACGTCGTCGCCGGGCGGCTGTCGGCCATCGCGCTGCAGGCCGAGGCGGCCCTGCAGCCGGGGGTCGACGGCGACACCGGGCGGCGGGTGCTCGGCGCGGTGCGCGAGTCCGGCGTCGCCGCGCTCGGGGAGATGCGGACACTGATCGGCCTGCTCCGCGACGGCGACACGGCCGACCCGCCCGGAGCCCCGCCCCGGCTGGGCGAGCTGGAGCCGCTGCTGCGGACGGCGCGGGCCGCGGGCCTGACCGTCGCGCTCGTCGACGAGCGCGATCCCGCCCGGGTCCCGGACCTGCCGGTCGCCGTGGAGCTGGCGGGCTACCGGATCCTGCAGGAGTCGCTGACCAACGCGGCGAAGCACGCACCCGGGTCGCGCGTCGTCGTCGAGATCACGACACCCGGCACCGAGCTCATCCTGCGCGTCGGCAACGGCCCGGCCGCCGGCCTGCGCACACGTCTGCCCGGGACGAACGCGGGCACCGGGCTCGAGGGGCTCGCCGAGCGGGCCCGCGCCGTCGGCGGGTCCTGCGACGCCGGCCCGGACGGTGCCGGGGGCTGGGCCGTGCGCGCGGTGTTCCCCCTGCAGCTCGTACCGGCGGAGGAACGGACGGTGGGTCGATGATCGACGACGGCACGACGGGCGCGGGACGGGCCGGGGAGGCACCGGCGGGTTACGGCGTCGTGCGCGTGGTGGTGGCCGACGACCAGGACGCCGTCCGCACCGGGCTCACGATGATCCTCGGGGCGACCCCGGACATCAGGGTCGTGGCCGAGGTCGGGGACGGCGACGCCGCCGTGCGGGCCGTCGCCGAGCACTCCCCCGACGTCGTGCTGATGGACATCCGGATGCCCGGTCTCGACGGGATCGAGGCCACCCGGCGGATCCTCGCCGCCGGAGGCCGCACGCAGGTCCTGGTGCTCACGACCTTCGACCTCGACGAGCTGGTCGACGGGGCGCTCGTCGCCGGCGCGGCCGGCTTCCTGCTCAAGTCCGTCGACGCGGCGCGGCTGCAGGAGGGGGTCCGTGCGGTGGCGCGCGGCGACGGCGTGCTCGCGCCCGAGATCACGCGCCGGGTCATCACCCGGTCCGTGGGCGCGCGCCGTCCGGCGTCCGTACCGGGGCTGGACGACCTGACCGCCCGCGAGACCGACGTGCTCGGCGGACTCGGCCGCGGGCTGTCCAACGCCGAGCTGGCGGCCGAGCTCGTCATCTCCGAGGCGACCGCCAAGACGCACGTCTCACGGGTGCTGGCCAAGCTGGGGCTGCGCTCGCGCACCCAGGCGGCCATCGTCGCGCAGGAGGCCGGTCTGCTCCGGCCGGGCCCCTGACACGCCGCCGGCCCGCGCCCCGGACGGGACACGGGCCGGCGGACGACGGGTCAGCCCTGCCCGCGCGCCGTCTCCAGCGCGCGGCGGGTCAGCACCTGCACCAGGTGGGTGCGGTAGGCGACCGACCCGTGGGTGTCGGCGGGCGGCTCGGCACCCTCGGCGGCCAGCGCGGCCGCCTCGGCGATCGACTTGCCGCCGGCCAGGGCCTGCTCGGTGGCGCTCGCCCGCAGCGCGGTCGAGCCCATGTTGACCAGGCCGATGCGGTCGTCGGAGACCGCGACGGCGACGATCGCCCAGTCGTTGCTGCGACGGGTGAACTTCTCGTACGCCCAGCCCTTGTCCCCGCAGCGCGGGATCCGGATCTCGACGATCAGCTCGTCGGGCTCGCGGACCGTGGTGAACACGCCGGTGTAGAACTCCCCGATCGGGACCGAGCGCTTCCCGCGCGGCCCCTGCAGGACGACGACCGCGTCCAGCGCGAGCAGCGCGGCGGGCAGGTCCGCGGCCGGGTCGGCGTGCGCGACGGTGCCGCCGAGCGTACCGCGGGCGCGGATCTGCGGGTCGCCGACGGTGCGCGCGACCGCCCCGAGCAGCGGGACCTCGGCCGCGACCTCGGCGGAGTCGACGATCTCGCGGTGCTTGGTCGCCGCGCCGACGGCGAGCTCGTCGCCCTCGACGCGGATGTAGGACAGCTCCGCCAGCCGGCCGATGTCGATCAGGAACTCGGGCGCGCCGAGACGGACCTTCATGACCGGGATCAGCGAGTGGCCGCCGGCCAGGACGCTGGCGTCCTCACCCTTCTCGGCGAGCAGCGCGATGGCGTCGTCGAGGGAGTCCGGGCGGGCGTAGTCGAACGCGAGGGGGATCATGCGCGCGCCTCCTCGGCGGACTCGCCGCGGGAGAAGCCCGGCGCGGTGCGCAGGGCGTCGGACTCGGCCTCGGCGCGCTGCTCGGCGTCGGGGTCCTTGCCCGCCGCGACCAGCACCGCGCGGACGATGTTGTGGTAGCCCGTGCAGCGGCAGAGGTTGCCCTCGAGCCCCTCGCGGATCTTCCGCTCGTCCAGGTCGTCGTCGTGCTCGATCAGCGACACCGCCGCCATGACCATGCCGGGCGTGCAGAAGCCGCACTGCAGGCCGTGCTCGGCGCGGAACGCCGCGGTCACCGGGTGCTCGGGGCGGCCCTCGGCGGCGCCGTCGAGCCCCTCCATGGTGGTGACGGCCTGCTGGTCGGCCTGCACCGACAGCACGGTGCAGGACTTCACGGCGTGGCCGTCGAGCAGCACGGTGCACGCGCCGCAGGACGTGGTGTCGCAGCCGATGTTGGTGGCCTTCAGCCCGACGTTCTCCCGCAGGTAGTGCGCGAGCAGCTGGCGCGGCTCCACGTCGGCGCCGGTGGACTCACCGTTGACGGTGATCTCGACCTTCACTTCGAGGCCTCCTGGATGGCCTCCCACACCCGCATGGGGGTGAGGGGCATGTCGATGTGCGTGACGCCGAGGTGGGACAGGGCGTCGATGACGGCGCTCTGGGTCGCGGGCGTGGACCCGATCGTCCCGGCCTCGCCGATGCCCTTGTAGCCCATCGGGTTGATCGGCGTCGGGGTGGTCATCTCGACGAGGTCGAAGCTGGGCAGCTCGGCCGCGGAGGGGATGCCGTAGTCGGCGAAGGTGCCGGTGAGCGGCTGGCCCTCCTCGTCGTAGATCACCTCCTCCAGCAGCGCCTGCGCGATGCCCTGGGCGATGCCGCCGTGCCGCTGGCCCTCGCAGAGCAGCGGGTTGAGGATCGGGCCGGCGTCGTCGACCGCGACGATCTTCTCGACGGTCACCTTGCCGGACTCGGTGTCGACCTCGACCACGCAGACGTGCGAGCCGAACGGGAAGGTCGGCTTCTTCGCGTCGAAGGTGTGCTCGGCCTTGAGCTCCTCGCGGGCGGCGAGGTCGGCGAGGGTCACCGACCGGTCCGGCACGCCCTTGACGACGACGGCCGCGTTCAGCGGGTCGATCTCGAGGTCCTCGACGCTGGCCTCGAGCAGGTCCGCGGCGCGCTGCTTGGCCAGGTCGGCCAGCTCGGTGGAGGCGTTGTGCACCGCGATGCCACCGGTCTGCAGCGACCGCGACCCCATGGTGCCGCTGCCGCGCGGGATCAGGTCGGTGTCGCCGTGCTTGACGGTGATCTTCTCCATCGGCACGCCGAGCTGCTCGGACGCGAGCATCGCCCACGCCGTCGCGTGGCCCTGGCCGTGCGGCGAGGTGCCGGTCAGCACCGTCACCGAACCGTCGGGGTGGACCTCGACCGAGGCGTCCTCGACGAACGCGCCGCCGCCGGTGATCTCGACGTAGGAGGAGACGCCGATGCCCAGCTGGCGGGCGTCGCCGCGCTCACGGCGGGCCTTCTGCTCGGCGCGCAGGTCGGCGTAGCCGGCCTTCTCCATCGCGAGGTCGATCGCCCGGGCGTACTCGCCCGAGTCGTACTCGACGCCGCCCTTGGTGGTGAACGGGAACTTGTCCGGCGAGACCACGTTGATCTTGCGGACCTCGCCCGGGTCCATCCCGATCTCGGCGGCGAACAGGTCCACCGCGCGCTCGATCGCGGCGGTCGCCTCCGGACGGCCCGCGCCGCGGTAGGCGGCGACCGAGGTCGTGTTGGTGACGACGGCCTTCGCGCGCGAGTCGACGTGCGCGATGTCGTACGTGCCGGGCGCCATCATCCGCGTGAACATCGGCAGGAAGGTGCCCAGGCGCGGGTAGGCGCCGAGGTCCTGGACGACGTCGAGGCGGTAGTGGGTGATCCGGCCCTGGCGGGTGCCGCCGATGGTGACCGTCTGGCGCTGGGCGCGGCCCTGCACCATCCCGGTCATGTTCTCCGAGCGGGACTCGTTCCAGCGGACCGGGCGGCCCTGCTGCTTCGCCAGCCAGGCGACGATGGCGAACTCGGGGTCGGAGCCGATCTTGGCGCCGAAGCCGCCGCCGACGTCGGGCAGCACGACACGGACCTTGTCCTTGTCCAGGCTGAGCCAGCCCGCGACCTCGTCGCGGCCGCCCTGGGCGTTCTGGTTGGACATGTAGACCGTGAGCTTGTCGCCGTCCCAGTAGGCGCTGGCGGCGCGGGTCTCCAGCGGGGCCGCGGCCAGGCGCTGGTTGACCAGGTCCCGGGTCACGACGACCTCGCAGCCGTCGAAGAACGCCGCGTCGGGCTCCTCGTCGTACCCGTAGGCGGCGGCGGTGTTCGTGCCGGCCTCGGGGAACAGCAGCGTCTCGTCGCGGACCGCGGCCAGCGGGTCGATCACCACGTCCAGCGGGTCGTACTCGACGTCGACCAGCTCCGCGGCGTCCTCGCCCTGGTACAGCTCCTCGGTCAGCACGGCGGCCACCGGCTCGCCGACGAACCGCACGCGGTCGGTCGCGAGGAACGGGCGGGTCATCGCCTTGTTCGCACCGGGGAACAGCAGCGCCGGGGAGATGTCGAGGTCCGCCCCCGTGACGACGGCGACGACGCCCGGAGCGTCCAGCGCCGCCGAGGTGTCGATCGAGGTGATCGTCGCGTGGGCCAGCGGGGAGCGGACGAGCGTCAGGTGCAACGCCCCGGTCAGCCGCTCCTCGGTCAGGTCGTCGGTGTAGGTCGCGCCGCGCGTGAGGAAGACCGGATCCTCGTTGCGGACGACGCGGGTGCCCAAGATGCTCATCGGTGGCGAGCGTATACACCTGCGCGCCCGTGTGCGACGCAGAGCACACCGGCGATCCGCAGGTCAGGGCACCCTTCGCGGAACGACGCGCGGTGGCCGGACCGCATCTGCGGGGCCGCGCCCCGGCGGCGGCCCGACCCTCGGGGTCGTTGACGCCGCACGCATCTCCGGCGCGCCGGGCTCAGCCGTCGTCGTCCCACCACGGGCGGACGGCCCACAGCGGCGAGACCGGTCCGTGCCCGGCCCCGAGCGGGTAGGAGTGACGCACCGCCTCGACGATGTAGCGCTTGCCGAACCGCACGGCCGCCTCGAGGTTCAGGCCGCGGGCGAGACCGGAGGCGATCGCCGCGGCGAGGGAGTCCCCGCCGCCGTGGGTGTGCCCGGTGTCGAAGCGCGGACCGGGCAGCTCGACGAAGCGCTCGCCGTCGTGCAGCAGGTCCAGGCAGCCGTCGGTGTCGCCGTCGAGGTGCCCGCCCTTGACCAGGACCGCGCGCGGGCCGAGCGCGTGCAGCGCCTTCGCCGCGGCGTACTGGCCGTCGCGGTCGCGGACGTCGTGCTCGACGAGCAGCCGGATCTCGTCGAGGTTCGGGGTGACCAGGGTGGCCCGCGGGAACAGGACGTCGCGGTAGGCGTCCAGCGCGGTCCCGGCCAGCAGCGGGTCGCCGTGCATCGACGCCGCGACCGGGTCGACGACGAACGGCGTGGCCCGGTCGGCGCCGATCCCGTTCGCGTCGCAGGCGGCGGCGACGGCCTCGATGATCTCCGCGTTCGCGAGCATCCCGGTCTTCGCGGCCTGCAGCCCGATGTCGGAGGCGACGGTGGCGATCTGCCCGGCGATCGTGTCCACCGGGATCGTGTGCACCCCGGTGACCCCGACCGAGTTCTGCACGGTGACCGCGCAGACCGCGAGGCAGCCGTGCACCCCGCACGCGGCGAACGCGCGCAGGTCCGCGGCGATGCCCGCGCCGCCGCCGGAGTCGGTGCCGGCGATCGTCATGACCCGGGGCGGGGTGGTGCCGACGGTGGGTTCCATGGACGTGTCCTCCCTGGCCGGCATTACCCGGCCGGTCCGCGGTCGGCGGCGCCGGTCCCGGTGGGACCCGGCCGCCCTCTCAGCCCGCCTGCTCCGCGAGCTCCCGCGTCGTGCGTGGTCGCCGACGACGGTAGACGGTGCCGGGGCCGCGGGTGGATCCCCGCGGCCCCGGCGGTGCACGTCCCGGTCCGGGCCTCAGTCCGTGGCGGAGATCGGCAGGTGGACCCGGCCGCCCTCGTCCCGGGACTCCCCGGACTTCTCCGCCATCCCGGCCTCGATCGCCTCCACACTGGTCAGCCCGTGCGCCTCGGCGTAGTCGCGGACGTCCTGGGTGATCCTCATCGAGCAGAACCTCGGCCCGCACATCGAGCAGAAGTGCGCCGTCTTCGCGGGCTCGGCCGGCAGGGTCTCGTCGTGGTACGCGGTCGCGGTGTCCGGGTCGAGCGACAGCGCGAACTGGTCGCGCCAGCGGAACTCGAACCGGGCCCGGGAGAGGGCGTCGTCACGGGCCTGGGCGTGCGGGTGCCCCTTGGCCAGGTCCGCGGCGTGCGCGGCGATCTTGTAGCTGATCACGCCGACCTTGACGTCGTCGCGGTCCGGCAGGCCCAGGTGCTCCTTCGGCGTGACGTAGCAGAGCATCGCGGTGCCGGCCTCGGCGATGCGGGCGGCGCCGATCGCGGAGGTGATGTGGTCGTAGCCGGGCGCGATGTCGGTGGCCAGCGGGCCGAGCGTGTAGAACGGCGCCTCGTCGCACCACTCCTCCTCCAGCCGCACGTTCTCGACGATCTTGTCCATCGGGACGTGGCCGGGGCCCTCGATCATCACCTGCACGTCGTGGCCGCGGGCGATGCGGGTCAGCTCGCCGAGCGTGGCGAGCTCGGCGAGCTGGGCCTCGTCGTTGGCGTCGGCGATCGAACCGGGGCGCAGGCCGTCGCCGAGGGAGATCGTGACGTCGTAGCGGCGCAGGATCGCGCAGAGCTCGTCGAAGTGGGTGTGGAGGAACGACTCGGCGTGGTGGGCCAGGCACCACGCGGCCATGATCGACCCACCCCGGGAGACGATCCCGGTGACCCGCTTCGCGGTGAGCGGCACGTGGCGCAGCAGCACCCCGGCGTGCACGGTCATGTAGTCGACGCCCTGCTCGCACTGCTCGAGCACGGTGTCGCGGTAGATCTCCCAGGTCAGCGACGCCGGGTCGCCGTCGCACTTCTCCAGCGCCTGGTAGATCGGGACGGTGCCGATCGGGACCGGGGAGTTGCGCAGGATCCACTCGCGCGTCTCGTGGATGTCGCGGCCGGTGGACAGGTCCATGACCGTGTCGGCGCCCCACCGGGTCGCCCACACCATCTTCTCGACCTCCTCGGCGATCGAGGAGGTCACCGCGGAGTTGCCGATGTTGGCGTTGACCTTGGTGAGGAACCGCTTGCCGATGATCATCGGCTCGCACTCGGGGTGGTTGCGGTTGGCCGGGATCACGGCCCGGCCCCGGGCCACCTCGGCGCGGACGAGCTCGGCGTCGCAGCGTTCGCGGACGGCGATGTAGGCCATCTCGGGGGTGACGATCCCGGCCCGCGCCCAGGATCTCTGGGTCCCCGGCCCCCGTGAGGTGACCCACGGCTCCCGCAGCCGGGGCAGCCCGGCGTGCAGGTCCACGGTCGCCCGGGAGTCGGTGTACGGGCCGGAGGTGTCGTAGACGTCGTGGTGCTCGCCGTGGGACAGCGAGATGCGCCGGACCGGGACGGTGATGCCGTCCGGGCCCTCGATCCAGGCCTTGGCCGACCCCTGGATCGGGCCGGTGGTGACCTGCTGCGGACGCACTGGTGCCGTTGTCATGACGGTCCTCCCTGGCCGGCATTACCCGGCCGGTTCTGCGGTCGGCGACCGGCGAGTCGCCCTCTCAGCCCCGCGCGACGGAGCTCCCGCGTGTTCAGTTGGTCGTGCACCCGCACCGTAGGCACCGTCCGGCGACACGCACCAGCCCCTCACCCGGCTGCGAGGAATGATCACAGGAGGTATCGGGTTCCCCACCGTTATGACGCAGAACGCTGAGCTCTCCCCGACCGACTGGGTCCGCGAGCAGACCGAGAAGATCCTCGAGAACGGCACCACCGAGGGCGTCACGGTCATGGACCGTCCGATCATCCTGGTCACGACGACCGGCGCGAAGTCCGGCAAGCAGCGCTACGTGCCGGTGATGCGCGTCGAGCACGGCGGCTCCTACGCGATGATCGCGTCCAAGGGCGGCACTCCGGAGCACCCGGCCTGGTACCACAACGTGGTCGCGAACCCGCAGGTCCAGGTGCAGGACGGCACGCAGACCGGCACCTTCGTCGCCCGCGAGGTCACCGGCGACGAGCGCCGGGAGTGGTGGGACCGCTCCGTCGAGGCCTACCCGCCCTACGCCGAGTACCAGGAGAAGACCTCCCGGGTCATCCCCGTCTTCGTGCTCGAGCCCGCGAGCTGATCCGCCGGGACGGCCGCGCGCCCGGCCCACGGCGGGCGCGCGGCCGGCCCGCTCACGCGAGGGTGACGCCCTGCGCGGGCTCGACCCGCCCGGCCCGGCGCACCGGGCCGAGCGAGGCCGCCACCGCGACGAGCACGACGGCGGCGGCGAGGCCGGCCGGCTGCCCCACCGGGGGCGCGGCGACCAGCCCGGCGAGCACCGTGAGCCCGGCCGGCCCCAGCCCGGTCCCGCGCACGACACCGACGGCGGCCTCGGCCCGGCCGCTGGTGTACGCCGTGGCGCCCACCGCCTCCGCGGCCGGTTCGGGGGTCGCCGTGCCCGGTGGCGGGATCGCGTTGTGTCGCTGACCGAGCTGTTCGCGCCGGCCGCGGTCACGGTGGCGACGGTGCGGGTCCCCGCAGGCCCGGCGGCGGCGCCGACCGCGCCCCCGGTCCCTCGGCGGGTCCGTCCACGCCGGACCGGACGGGCACGGCCGGTGGCTGGTCGTCGCCGAGGTCCCCGCCGGGGGCGGGCGGTGAGCGCGATCCGGGTGCTGCTCGCCGACGACCAGGAGATGGTGCGCACCGGGTTCGGGCTGATCCTGTCGGCCGAGGACGGCATCGAGGTGGTCGGCGAGGCCGCGACCGGCACCGACGCCGTCGCGCTGGCCCGGGAGCTGCGCCCGGACGTGGTGCTGATGGACGTCCGGATGCCCGGGACGGACGGGATCGCCGCGACCCGGATCCTGACCGCGGACCCGTTCCCGCCGCGGATCGTGGTGGTCACGACGTTCGACCTGGACGAGTACGTCTACGGCGCGCTGCGCTCGGGCGCCTGCGGCTTCCTGCTGAAGACGGCCGGCCCGCGGCTGCTCGTGGAGGCGGTGCGGGCGGCCGCCGCGGGCGACGCGCTGGTGTCGCCGTCGGTGACCGTGCGGCTGCTGGAGCGGCTGACCGAGCCGGAGCCGGCCCGCGCCGACGTGCACGCGACGCTGTCGCCGCGCGAGGTCGAGGTGGTCCGCGCGGTCGCCCGGGGCCGGACGAACTCCGAGATCGCCGGGGACCTGTTCGTGTCGCTGTCCACGGTGAAGTCCCACATCGCCAACATCGGGTCCAAGCTGGACGCCCGCAACCGCGTGGAGATCGCGGCGTGGGCCTGGGAGAACCGGCTCGTCGACTGAGCCGGACCGTCCCCGCCCGGCCTCAGCGGACCGGGTGCACGGGGTGCACCGGGGACAGCGGGCGGCGCGGGAGCGGGATCCGCAGGGCCGCCGCGGCGTCGCCGAGCGACTCGGGGAACGCCGCCGTCGACACCGCCGGGACGGGCGCGACCGGCTCCGCGGCATCGGCGGTGCGGGCCGGGGCGGCGCCGCGGTCGCGCTCGGACGCGCGGGCGTCCCACAGCTCGAACAGCGGCTGGACCGCCATCACCAGGAGCACGGCCAGGACGGGGGCGACGGCGAGGATCGTGAGCACCATGGCGTCCACGGTGCCCGCCGGGGGCGGGTCGCGACATCGGCCGTGGGGCCGGTTCTCGCAGGTCACCCCTAGTACCCGGGTAGGAGGACCCCGGTGGGACCTCGGGGTAGCCCCGGGGTCAGCCCCGGGGGACGTCCTCGGCGTCGGTGGTCGAGGGGTCCCACGAGTCCGCACCGGTGCCCCAGCCGTTGCGCTTGAGCATCTTTTTCGCCGCGCGCTGGTTGCGGCCCATCAGCCGGTCCAGGTAGAGGTGCCCGTCGAGGTGGTCGACCTCGTGCTGCAGGCAGCGGGCGAAGAAGCCGCGGCCCTCCTCGGTGACCGGTGCGCCGTCGAGGTCGGTGCCGGTCACCCGGGCCCACACGGCGCGGCCGGTCGCGAAGTTCTCGCCGGGCACCGACAGGCAGCCCTCCTGGTCGTCGTCGGGGTCGGGCATGACCTCCGGGACGCCGTCGGTCTCCAGGACCGGGTTGACGACGAGCCCGCGGCGCATGGTGCGGGACTCCTCGTCGGGGCAGTCGAAGACGAACAGGCGCAGTCCGACGCCGACCTGGTTCGCGGCCAGGCCGACCCCGTTCGCCGCGGCCATCGTCTCGAACATGTCCTCGACGAGGGTCCGGAGGGTGTCGTCGACCGTCTCCACCGGGCGGGTCGGGGTGTGCAACACGGGATCGCCGACCATGCGGATGCGCAGAACCGTCACCGGAGCAGGGTACGGTCGCCGCCGACGATGACCCGGGCGGGCGGTTTCGCCGCCGTGGGGGGCGCGTCGCGCCACGGGACCGTCGGTCCCCTGTGGTTGAATCCGCACCGCGAATGACAGACGTGTCATTCGTCGTCGCGGCGCCCGGGCGGGGCCGCCGCAGCACGACGTCGTCGGCCGCTCGAGGAGCGTGATGGAGTCCGCCGGGTCCCTGCCGGAACGCCGCGGAGCGCACCGGCGCGCCGCTGCCGCGTCCCCTCGCGAGCTCGACCGTCGCGAGCGCGAGATCCTCGCGTTCGAGGCCCAGTGGTGGAAGTACGCGGGCGCCAAGGAGCAGGCCGTCCGCGAGCTCTTCGACATGTCCGCCACGCGCTACTACCAGGTGCTGAACGCCCTGGTCGACAAGCCGGAGGCGATGGCGGTGGACCCGCTGCTGGTCAAGCGCCTGCGCCGCCTGCGCACCAGCCGGCAGCGCACCCGCGCCGCCCGCCGCCTCGGCCTCGAGCCCTGACAGCCAGGAGGTCACGATGACCGCACCCGCGTCCGGTGGGCAGTCGCCGCTCAGGATCGCCGGCATCGCGCTGATCGGCGTCGGCGTCATCGCCGGTGTCGTCGGCCTGTTCGGGCTCGGCGGGGGTGGCGGCGAGGGCGGCAGCCAGGCCGCGCCGCCGTCGCCGACCGCCTCCGCGTCCGCCGCGCCGGAGCCCGGCGCGGGGGGCGACACCGGTACCGGCACCGCGGCGCCCGGCGCGTCCCCGGCGCCCGGCACGCCCGGCGCACCCGGTGCGGGCCAGGACACCTCCCCGCTGACCCCCGGCGCCCCGGGCACCCCCGGATCCCCCGGCTACGACGGCGCCGGCCCGGCCGTGGCCGCGCCGCCCGCCGCGGGCTCCGGCGGCTCGGGCGGTTCCGCATCGGCCTCGGGGGGTTCGTCCGCGGCGGCCCGCCCGGCCGTGCGGATCTACAACAACTCCACCATCCGCGGCCTCGCGGAGAAGGCGGCCGGGGAGTTCCGCACCAACGGCTGGAACGTCTCGCAGGTGCAGAACTACTCGCAGGGCGTCATCCCGACCACCACGGTCTACTACCGCCAGGGCACCGCGGAGAAGGCCGCCGCGGAGGAGATCGCGGCCAAGTTCGGGATGCGCGCCGAGCCCCGGTTCGACGGCATCCAGGACGCGACGCCCGGCGTCATCGTCATCGTGACCCGGGACTTCTCGGCCGCCTGAGACCCCCGACCGCACGACGGCCCCGGACGCACCGCGTCCGGGGCCGTCGGCGTTCCGGCGGGTCACCCCTCGCTGCGGCGCCGCGCGTAGTCCTCCAGCTCGGCCACCTGCGCCGGGTCCAGCGACGGCCGCACCGTGCGCCGGGCCGTGGCCAGGTGCGCGGCCGTGACCTCGCCCGCGTCGAGCGACTCGCGCATCGCGGTCAGCGCCGCCTCGCGCAGCAGCGCCGCGCAGTCCGCCGCCGAGTAGCCGTCCAGGTCGGCCGCGAGCGCGTCCAGGTCGACGTCGGCGGCGAGCGGGACGTCGCGCCCGGCCGCGCGCAGGATGTCGGCCCGCGCGGGTGCGTCCGGCGGCGGCACGAACACCAGCCGCTCCAGCCGGCCCGGGCGCAGCATCGCGGGGTCCACCAGCTCGGGCCGGTTGGTCGCCCCGACCACGACGACCTCGCGCAGCGGGGTCGCGCCGTCCAGCTCGGTCAGCAGCGCGGCGACGACGCGGTCGGCCACCCCGGCGTCGGTCGAGCCGCCGCGGCGCGGGGCGAGGGCGTCGACCTCGTCGAGGAAGATCAGCGCGGGGGCGGCCTCCGCGGCCCGGCGGAACAGCTCGCGCACCGCGCGCTCGGACTCGCCGACGTACTTGTCGAGCAGCTCGGCGCCCTTCACCGCGAACACGTTCAGGTCGCCGGAGCCGGCCAGCGCGCGGAGCAGGAACGTCTTGCCACCGCCGGGCGGGCCGTAGAGCAGCACCCCGCGCGGGGCCTCGACGCCGAGCCGGGCGAAGGAGTCGGGGTGGCGCAGCGGCCACAGCACGGCCTCGGTCAGGGCCTGCTTGACCGCGGTCATGTCGCCGACGTCGTCGAGGGTGAGGCCGCCGCTGCCGAGCGTCCCGCCGCCGGACAGCGAGATGGGCCGCACCGAGCCGACGGCGTCGAGCAGGTCGGACTGGCGGACCTCCTCCGTGGCCGCCGGGGCGGCCGGGTCGGCGGCACCCGGGCCCGCGCCGCGCAGCGCGGCGGTGACCGCGGCCTCGCGGCGCACCGCGGCCAGGTCGGCGACGACGAAGCCGGGCGTGCGGGCGGCGACCGCACCGAGGTCGACGTCGCCGGCCCGGGGCACCCCGGCCAGCAGCCGCTCGAGCAGCGCGCGGCGGGTCGCGGTGTCGGGCAGCCCGACCGACAGCTCGCGGTCGACGAGATCGGGGGCGCGCAGCCGCGGGTCGAGGCCCTCGGGCTCGGAGCTGGTGACGACCAGCGCGGGCCCGCCGCGCGCGGTCGCCGCGCGCAGCTCGTCGAGCACCAGGGTGGCCAGCGGCGGCGGGTCGGCCGCCGGGAGCAGGGCGTGCGCGTCGTGCAGCAGCAGGACCGCGGGCCCGCCGTCGCCCCGGGCACGGCCGATCGCGGCCCGGACGCGCTCGGCCGCCGCGGCCGGCTCGACCGCGGCGACGGCGGGTCCGACCAGCTCGACGCAGCGGGCGCCCGCGGCGGCCGCCGCGCTGCGCACCAGCGTGGCCTTGCCCGCCCCCTCCGGCCCGGAGACGAGCACGCCGAGCCGGGCGTCGCCACCGAGCCGGGTCAGCAGTTCCGGGTGGCGGAACATGAGCTCCAGCCAGTCGAGCAGGCGGCGTGCGACGGGCTCGGCGCCCGCGAGCTCCTCCAGCCCGAGCGCGGGCTCCTCGGTCGTGGCGGCGCCGGCGGTCCCGCCCGCGGCGGGCACGGCGGGTGCCGGTCCGGCGGCGGGCAGGCCGGGGGCCGGGGGCCGGGCCGCGACGGGGGCGCCGCCGGCGTCACCGGTGCCGGCGCCGCCCTGCCAGCCGACGACCGTCGACGGCGTCACGACGACGGGCCCGTCCGGGTCGGCGACGGCGACCGTCAGCAGCTCGGTGGTCCAGGTGCCGCCGACCGCGGCGGCCAGCGCGCGGCGCACCGAGCGGGCGTCGGCGCCGGGTGGCGGGGCGATGTCCTGGGGCAGCAGCGAGACGGCGTCGCCGCGCAGCAGGACCTTGCCCATCAGCGCGAGGCGCAGCGTCGCCGGGGCGACCGTCGCGGCCGTCAGCGCCGAGCCGACCAGGCGCACCTCGCGGGCCGGGGTCACCGGCGCGGGGGCGAGGACCACCGTCGCGCCGTCGGTCAGCCCGGCGTTGGACAGGGTCACGTCGTCGAGCCGGGCCTGCCCGTGCGGGTCCGCCGCGGCCCCGGCGACGGCCAGCGCCGCGGTGACCCGCGACCCGGTCAGGGTGACCGCGTCCCAGGACCGCAGGCCCAGCGCGGCAAGCACCTCGGGGTGCAGCCGGACGACCCCGCGGCGGGCGTCGGCGGCGGCGGGGGCCAGTCGGGCGACCAGCTGCAGCACGGTGGGCCTCCGGGGGTCGGTCAGCGGCGGCGCAGGCCGAGGCGGCGCCCCGACCCGCGGGGCGCGGCGGCCACACCCGGGCCGCGCGGGTCACGGGCGGTGGTGTCGCGCCGCACGTCGCGGCGGGCCTCGCCCTCCGGGTCGAGCCGGCGCCGGACGCCGCGCGCGACGGCCCCCGCCCGGCCGGCGACCCGGCGCCGCAGCGGCGGGCGCAGCCCGAGCCGGCGCGCCGAGCGGGCCGCCCGGGCGACGGCGCGGCGCTGGCGGGTCGGCACGTCCCACGCCTCGGGGTGGTGCGACAGCCACCGGTAGCGGTACGCGGTGTAGGGCAGCAGCAGCAGGTAGGCCAGCCCGGCGACGGCGATGCCCAGGAACGGGATCGTGATCAGCACCGCGACCACCGCCGCGACGCCGACGAGCAGCCAGCGCGTGGTGCGCGGGGAGACCCGGACCGTCTTGAGCGAGAGCGTCGGGATCCGGCTGACCATCAGCGCGGCCGTGACCAGCGCCCACCCCGCGACGAGCGGGCGCTGGGACCACCAGCCGGTCCCGAAGTGCAGCCACAGGTACATCGGGATGCCGGCGGTCAGGGCCGCGGCCGGGGCGGGGACCCCGACGAAGAACTCCCGCGCGAACGGCGGGGCGCTGTCGTCGTCGATCAGGGTGTTGAAGCGGGCCAGGCGCAGCGCCATGCAGACCGCGAACACCAGCGCGACGATCCAGCCGTAGCGGGTGCCCTCGAAGGCCCAGATGTAGATGACCAGGGCCGGGGCGACACCGAAGGAGACCAGGTCGGCCAGCGAGTCCAGCTCCGCGCCGATCCGGCTGGACGCGTCGAGCAGCCGGGCCAGGCCGCCGTCGAGGGCGTCGCAGAGGGCGGCGGCCAGGACGGCGACGATCGCGAAGTCGAAGCGCGACTGCAGCGCGAAGTAGACCGCCGTCAGCCCGGCGCAGAGGTTGAGGACGGTGACCGCGTTGGGCAGCAGGCGCACGCCCGCGGGATAGCCACCGGCGGGGCGGGGCATCCCCACGTCCTCAGCCCGCCGCCGGCGCGACCGGGGCGACGGCGCCCAGCACCGTCTCCCCGCCCACCGTGCGCTGCCCGGGCCGGACCAGCGCGGTCGTCCCGGGCGGCAGGTAGGTGTCGACCCGCGACCCGAAACGGATCAGGCCGAAGCGCTCGCCGGCCGCGACCTCGTCGCCGTCGTGCAGGGCGCAGACGATCCGGCGGGCCAGCAGCCCGGCGATCTGCACGACCCCGACGGCGACGCCGTCGGCGCGCTCGACGGTGATCGCGTTGCGCTCGTTGTCCTCGCTCGCCTTGTCCAGGTCCGCGGACAGGAACTTCCCGGGCGAGTACTGGACGCGGCGGACGCGGCCGTCGACGGGCACCCACTGGACGTGCACGTCGAGCACCGTCAGGAAGATCGAGACCCGGGTGTGCGGCTCGCGCGGCAGGTCCAGCTCGGCGGGCGGGACCGCCTCGGTGACGGTGGCGACGGTGCCGTCCGCGGGTGCCAGGACGGCGTCGGTGCGCCGCGGCGGCACGCGCACGGGGTCGCGGAAGAACAGCGCGGTCGCGGCGGTCGCGAGCAGGCCCGGCCAGGTGCCCCGGCCGGTGAGCGCCCGCACGCCGGCGGCGGCGAGCGCCACCCCGGCGACGATCGGGCGCCCACCCGGGTGCATCGGCGGGATCGCGTCCCGGACCAGTCGGGCGATGTGGGTCGGCGAGGTCCCGGTTCCTTCGGCCATGGCGGGTCGTCGGCTCCTGATGCTCCGGTACGGGATCGCCAACGCTACGCGGGGGCCTGCGGCGCACGACCGGCGGGACGACCGGGACACGCCGGGCGGGCGCGGGTCCCCGCCCCGGACGCCGGGGACTGGCAGGATCGACGTTTCGTGCTCCGCACCGGGGCTCGCGGCGCGCGGCCCTGCGGGCCCGGTGGAGGCAGTAAAAGGGCCGGGGCCGTCGTCCCCCGAGACGACGACCCCGGCCGTGGAACCGCTCGTCCGCTCCCCAGCGACGGGCGGTGGGTCCTGTGCTGTGAAGGGTCTACCCCTTCACAGCAGAAAGTATTCCTCTCCGACGACCGGCAGTCCAGATCACGATGGATGTCCACCGTGATCTACCTCTTTCGGCCGAACGGACACCCACTACGACGTCGCGCGGCGTGAGATCGTTGCCCCGTCGGCCTATGAAACAGCTCACACTTTCGGCGCAGCACCGCCTCCACGCGGGTGGCGAGGCCGTCGCGGACCGCAGTGACGCACGGACGGTGGCGAGCCGGTGTCGGCTAGGCGTCGAGCAGCCACACGGCGACCGGCTCGCCGTCGGCGACCGTGGTCGCGTCGACCGGCACGTCGATGAGGCAGTCCGCACGGGCCAGCGCGGCGATCAGGTGCGAGCCCGCGGACCCGACCTCGGCCACGGTGCCGGTGGCCGCGTCGAGCAGGCCGCGCCGGAACTGGCGTCGCCCGGCGGGCGAGGACAGGCCCCCGGACAGCCGCGCGGTGACCACGGGGCGCGCGGGCGCGGGGTGCCCGGCCGCGGCGCGCAGGGCCGGGCGGACGAAGGCCTCGAACGACACCTGCGAGCTCACCGGGTTCCCGGGCAGCGTCACGACCGCGACGCTCGTGCCGCCCAGCTCGAGCCGCCCGCACCCCTGCGGGCCGCCGGGCTGCATCGCGACCTTGCCGAACTCCACGCCGTGCCCGGTCATGGCGTCCTTGACGACCTCGTAGGCGCCCGCGCTGACCCCGCCCGAGGTGAGGACGAGGTCGACGCCGTCGCCGGCCCGCTCGGCGAGCACGGCACGGAAGCGCTCGACGTCGTCGGGCACGAAGGAGAGCTGCTCGGCCGTCGCGCCCGCCTCGCGCACCGCGACGGCGAGCATCGTGCCGTTGGACTCGAAGATCTGGCCGGGCCGCAGCGTCCCGCCCGGCGCGACGAGCTCGGACCCGGTGGACAGCACCAGCACGTGCGGGCGGCGGCGGACCGGCAGCACCGCCCGCCCGACGGCGGCGGCGAGCCCGATCTGCGGCGCGGCGAGCACGGTCCCGGCCCGCAGCACGGTCTCCCCGGCCGCCGCGTCCTCCCCCGCCCGGCGCACGAAGGCACCGGCCTCCGGGGCGGCGCAGATGCGCACCCGCTCGACCCCGGCGTCGGTCCGCTCGACCGGGACGACCGCGTCGGCACCCGCGGGCACCGGCGCGCCGGTCATGATCCGGGCGACGGTGCCGGGCGCCAGCGCGGGCACGTCGGTGCGACCGGCCGGGATGTCGGCGGCGACGGTGAACTCCAGCGGCGCGGCGTCGCTCGCACCGGCCAGCTCGGCGGCGCGCACCGCGTAGCCGTCCATCGCGGAGTTGTCGAAGGGCGGCAGCGCCACCCCGGCGGCCAGGTCCTCGGCCAGCACCCGCCCGCTCGCGTCGGCGAGCGCGACGGTCTCGGTCCCGGTCGGCGGCAGCAGCGCGGCGACGGCCGCGGCGTGCTGCTCGACGGTGCGCGGGCCGGCGTCGGACCAGGTGCTCATGGGCCCATCCTGCCCGCCCCCGGCGGGCGCCCGCAGCGGGGCGGGGCGCGCTTGCACTCACCCCGGGCGAGTGCTAGAAACGGGCTCAGCATCCACTGGCACTCGTGTCCGTGGAGTGCCAAAGATCGGGTCGGTGAGTCCGGCGCAGGGTAGCCGGGCGTCCGTCGCGGGCACCGCATCCGATCACTCGACTCACCTCTATCGGAGGGCAACACCCCCATGGCGAAGCAGATCGCGTTCGACGAGGAGGCCCGTCGGGGCCTCGAGCGGGGCATGAACACCCTCGCCGACGCCGTCAAGGTGACGCTGGGCCCGAAGGGCCGCAACGTCGTGCTCGAGAAGAAGTGGGGCGCGCCGACCATCACCAACGATGGTGTGTCGATCGCCAAGGAGATCGAGCTCGAGGACTCCTGGGAGAAGATCGGCGCCGAGCTGGTGAAGGAGGTCGCCAAGAAGACCGACGACATCGCCGGTGACGGCACCACCACCGCCACCGTGCTGGCCCAGGCGCTGGTCCGCGAGGGCCTGCGCAACGTGGCCGCCGGCGCGAACCCGATGTCGCTCAAGCGCGGCATCGAGAAGGCCACCGAGGCCGTCTCCCAGGCGCTGCTGAAGAGCGCCAAGGAGGTCGAGACCAAGGAGCAGATCGCGGCCACCGCGTCGATCTCCGCCGCCGACAAGCAGATCGGCGAGCTGATCGCCGAGGCGATGGACAAGGTCGGCAAGGAAGGCGTCATCACCGTCGAGGAGTCGCAGACCTTCGGGCTCGAGCTCGAGCTCACCGAGGGCATGCGCTTCGACAAGGGCTACATCTCGCCCTACTTCGTGACCGACGCCGAGCGCATGGAGGTCGAGCTCGAGGACCCGTACGTCCTGCTCGTCTCCTCCAAGATCTCGACCGTCAAGGACCTGCTCCCGCTGCTGGAGAAGGTCATGCAGTCGGGCAAGCCGCTGGCGATCATCGCCGAGGACGTCGAGGGCGAGGCCCTGGCCACCCTGGTCGTCAACAAGATCCGCGGCACCTTCAAGTCCGTCGCCGTCAAGGCCCCGGGCTTCGGTGACCGCCGCGAGGCGATGCTGGCCGACATGGCCATCCTGACCGGTGGCGAGGTCATCTCGGAGAAGGTCGGCCTCAAGCTCGACACCGCCGACCTGTCCCTGCTGGGCACCGCCCGCAAGGTCGTCGTGACCAAGGACGAGACCACCATCGTCGACGGCGCCGGTGACGCCGACCAGATCGCCGGCCGGGTCAACCAGATCCGCGCCGAGATCGACCGCACCGACTCCGACTACGACCGCGAGAAGCTCCAGGAGCGCCTCGCCAAGCTGGCCGGCGGCGTCGCCGTCATCAAGGCCGGCGCGGCGACCGAGGTCGAGCTCAAGGAGCGCAAGCACCGCATCGAGGACGCCGTCCGCAACGCGAAGGCGGCCGTCGAGGAGGGCATCGTCGCCGGCGGCGGCGTCGCGCTCATCCAGGCCGGTGCGGGCCTGTTCGAGGGCCTCGGCCTGGACGGTGACGAGGCCACCGGCGCGAACATCGTCAAGGTCGCGCTGGAGGCCCCGCTCAAGCAGATCGCGGTCAACGCCGGCCTCGAGGGCGGCGTCGTCGCGGAGAAGGTCCGCAACCTGCCCACCGGTGAGGGCCTCGACGCCGCCACCGGCGAGTACAAGGACCTGGTCAAGGCCGGGATCATCGACCCCGCCAAGGTGACCCGCTCGGCGCTGCAGAACGCGGCCTCGATCGCGGCCCTGTTCCTGACCACCGAGGCGGTCATCGCCGACAAGCCGGAGAAGGGCGGCGGCGCCCCCGCCGACCCGACCGGCGGCATGGGCGGCATGGACTTCTGATCCACGCCTGCTCACGCAGCAGCATCGTCCGCGGGGGCGGTACCGGTTCGCCGGTGCCGCCCCCGCGGCGCGTTCCGGGGCGGTTCAGCCCAGCCCGTCGACGACGGCGCGGGCGCGGGCGCGCAGCGCGTCGCGCAGCTCCGGCGGGTCCAGCACCCGCACCCCGGGCAGCAGGGGCCACAGCACCCGCACCGCGTGCGCCAGGTCGCCGAACGCGGCGGTCACCTCCAGCACGCCGTCGCGTTCCTGCAGGGCGTCCACGGTGACCGCGCCGAGGGCCTCGCGCCGTCCGGCGGGCAGCGTCAGCCGTACCGGCAGGCCCGGGCTGCGCGACCGGAAGTCCGCGCGCCTGCGCTGCCACAGGGCCTCCAGGTCGACCCCCTCGGGACGGCGGGCCGGCTCGTCGAGCGGCTCGGCCCGCTCGATCCGGGACACGCGGTAGGTCCGGTCCGCGCCGTCGCGCAGCGCGAGCAGATACCAGAGCCCGGACGCCTGGACCAGGCCCACCGGGTCGACGACGCGCTCGCCGGCCGGTCCGGGAGCCGCACCCGGCCGGCCGCCCGTCCGGTAGCGGATCCGCAGCCGCACCGCGCCGAAGACGGCGCGCTGGACGGCGGCCAGCACCTCGGGCGGCTCGGCGTCGACGGGGTCGCGCAGCCAGCCGCCGCGCCGGACGAGCACCCGTCCGGCGGCCTCCCCGGCGCGCTCGCGGGCCGCGTCCGGCAATGCCGCGACGATCTTGCGCATGGCCGAGGCGAACTCCGGTCCGAGCCCGAGCGCGCCGGGGGTGCCCGTCGCGCCGGAGCCGAGCAGCGCGACCGCCTCGGCCGGGGTCAGCCCGGTGAGATCGGTGGTGAAGCCCGGCAGCAGTGCGAACCCGCCGTGGCGGCCCCGCTCGGCCCAGACCGGGACGCCGGCCGCGGACAGGGCCTCGACGTCGCGCAGGACGGTCCGCTCGGACACCTCGAGCTCACGGGCGAGGACGGCGGCCGTCGTCCGGCCGCGGTGCCGCAGCAGGAGCACGAGGGCGAGCAGACGGTCGGCGCGCACGGCTCCGAGAATGGCAGGAAATCCTGACAGGAGGTGTCAGGATCGAGCGGGACGCTGGCGCCATGACGACATCGACGCAGGACACGACCACCGACCCCCGACCCGCCTGGTTCGCCGCCCTGGACTGGGTGACGGGCCTGGCCCGCGCCGTCCCGCCGGAGCGGATGGCCGACCCCACGCCGTGCGACGGGTTCGACGTCCGCACGCTGCTCGCCCACCTGGTGACGACGCTGCGCCGGCCCGCGGCGATGGCCGCCGGGACCGACCCGACGGCCGCCCCGCTGGTCAGCGAGGACGTCCTCGACGACCCCGCGGGCGCCTACGTCCGCGAGGCCGCCACCCTGCGCGCCGCCTGGTCGGGCGACGACGGCGCCGCCCTGCTCGGCACGGTGCACCGGCTGCCGTTCGGCGAGGTCCCGGCCCGGGCCGCGCTCGCGGTGTACCTGAACGAGACGCTCGTGCACGGGTGGGACCTCGCCGTCGCGACCGGGCAGGACCCGGAGGCCGACCCGGAGCTCGCGGGTACGGCGCTGCGCACCGCGCAGGCGTTCCTCCCGGCCGACCGGCGCGGCGGCCCGGTGCCGTTCGCGGCGGTGGTGGAGCCCGCCGCGGACGCCGGGCCGACCGAGCGGCTGGCGAACTGGTCGGGCCGGACGAGCCGGTGACCGGCGGCGCGTCGCGGCTCCCCCTCGCGAACCGCGACGCCCGCCCCGGTCACGCCGCCGGGGCGACGATCCAGGCGGCGAGGTAGACCAGCGCCGCCGCCCCGCCGGTGAGCAGGGTCAGCGCGAGGACGGCGATGCGCAGCAGGGCCGCGTCGACGCCCAGGTCCGCGGCGAGCCCGCCGCAGACGCCGCCGAGCATCCGGTCGGTGCTGCTGCGGCGCAGCCGGAAGGACGTCAGCCGGTCGGCGACGGCCGCGCCCGCGGGGCGGTCGGCCGGGCCGGTGCCGTCGGCGGTGCCGGGACCGGCGGAGGCGGGGGTGGGCGTGGAGTCGGTGCTCGCTGTGCTGTCCATGCGACCAGCCTGTCCCGCCGGCCGGTCCGTGGACTCGGGATCGCCCCGGAGCCCGTCCCGGATCCGGCCGGGTGCGGGTTCGGGGTCGTCCCTCAGGGCAGGCGGGGCGGCTCGGTCGGGCCGCGCTGCTCCGGCGGGGCCGCCGGCGGTGCCCCGGGCCGTCCCGGTCCCCCGGGCGCGTCCCGCGGCGGGTCGGGCACCTGGCGCTCCCGCATCCGGATGATCCGTCCGACGAGCAGGGCGAGCAGCACCGCGGCCACCACCCAGACGCCGATCCCGGCGAGGACCCACACGGCGGTCGACATGTGCCCCTCCCGTCCGGACCTGCGGCGACGCCGCCCAGTGTGCCCGTGATCGCGCCCGGCGGAGGCCCCCGATCGGGGGGGTCTCAGCCGGCGTCGGGCAGCGCGGGTCCGAGCAGGTCGTCGGCGTCGACGATGCGGTAGGCGTAGCCCTGCTCGGCGAGGAACCGCTGGCGGTGCGCCGCGTAGTCGGTGTCGACCGTGTCGCGCGAGACGACCGAGTAGAAGTGCGCCTGCCGGCCGTCGGCCTTGGGGCGCAGCAGCCGCCCGAGGCGCTGGGCCTCCTCCTGCCGGGACCCGAACGTCCCGCTGACCTGCACCGCGATCGTCGCCTCCGGCAGGTCGATGGAGAAGTTCGCGACCTTCGAGACGACCAGGGTGTCGATCTCGCCGTTGCGGAAGGCGTCGAACAGCTTCTCCCGCTCCTTGTTGCGGGTCGAGCCCTGGATGACGGGCGCGTCGAGCTTCGCCCCCAGCGCGTCGAGCTGCTCCAGGTAGGCGCCGATGACGAGTGTCTGCTCGCCGGGGTGCCGGTCCAGGATCGCCCGTACGACGTTGAGCTTGGTGTCGGCCGTGGACGCCGTGCGGTAGCGCTCCTCCGCGTCCGCGGTCGCGTAGGACATCCGCTCGGCGTCGGTCAGCGTCACCCGTACCTCGACGCACTCGGCGGGCGCGATCCAGCCCTGCGCCTCGATGTCGCGCCACGGCGCGTCGTAGCGCTTGGGGCCGATGAGGGAGAACACGTCGCCCTCGCGGCCGTCCTCGCGGACCAGGGTGGCGGTCAGGCCGAGCCGGCGCCGCGACTGCAGGTCGGCGGTCATCCGGAAGACCGGCGCGGGGAGCAGGTGCACCTCGTCGTAGACGACCAGGCCCCAGTCGCGGGAGTCGAACAGCTCCAGGTGCTTGTACTCGCCCTTGGTCTTGCGGGTGACGACCTGGTAGGTGGCGATGGTGACCGGGCGGATCTCCTTCTTCTCCCCGGAGTACTCGCCGATCTCGTCCTCGGTCAGCGACGTCCGCGCGATCAGCTCGCGCTTCCACTGCCTGCCCGAGACCGTGTTGGTGACCAGGATCAGGGTGGTCGCGCCGGCCCTGGCCATCGCGGCCGCGCCCACCAGGGTCTTGCCGGCCCCGCAGGGCAGGACGACGACGCCGGACCCGCCCTCCCAGAACCCGTCGACCGCCTGCTGCTGGTAGTCGCGCAGCGTCCAGCCGTCCTGCTCGAGCTCGATCGGGTGCGCCTCGCCGTCGACGTAGCCGGCCAGGTCCTCGGCCGGCCAGCCGACCTTGAGCAGCGACTGCTTGAGCCGTCCCCGCTCCGAGGGGTGGACGACGACGGTGTCGTCGTCGATCCGTGCGCCCAGCATCGGGCTGATCTTCTTCTGGCGGAGGATCTCCTCCAGCACGGCGCGGTCCAGCGCGGTGAGCACGAGGCCGTGCGCGGGGTGGTTGGACAGCTGCAGCCGCCCGTAGCGGCCCATGGTGTCGACGACGTCGACCAGCAGCGGCTGCGGCACCGGGTAGCGGGCCCAGCGCACCAGGGCGTCGACGACCTGCTCGGCGTCGTGCCCGGCGGCGCGGGCGTTCCAGAGCGCCAGCGGCGTCACCCGGTAGGTGTGGACGTGCTCGGGCGCGCGTTCGAGCTCGGCGAAGGGCGCGATGGCCGCCCGCGCGGCCGCCGAGTCGGGGTGGTCGACCTCGAGCAGCAGCGTCTTGTCGGACTGGACGATCAATGGGCCGTCGGTCACGGAACGAATCCTCTCGACGCCGGAGAACGGGGGAACACGGGTCCGCCGGGCACCGAGCGGAGACGAGCGGTCGGCGTGTGTCACGTCACGTGACCGGGACGCAACCGGAGCTACGCCACTCGGGAGACGACCGTTCCGGGGGCTAGACTCGGCAGCCGTCCGTCACGCACAGACGGGACCCTGCACGATCATATCCGCCCGGCTCCCCCGGGACGCGGCAACCGCCGCGCCCGTGTCGGGCGGACCGGTCGAACGGTGCCCGTCGTGACCCCGAAAGGCGCACCGGACCCGCTGATGCTCCCCGACCTCGTGCCCGCCGCGCCGCCCGTCCCCGGACCGGAGACCGACAGGGAGATCTCGCCGTGACCACCGTGACCAGCACGGAACGCCCGAGCACGTGGTCGGAGCGACTCGACCCGCGGAACTGGAGCCTGGTCGCCAAGCTGGCGGTCGTCGGTCTGGTTCCCACGATCCTCGCCCTGACCATCGGCGCCGTGCGCGTCGTCGACCAGGCAAACGTGGCCGAGGAGCTCGGCCGGGGCAGCGGCCTGGTCGACGTGCACCGTCAGATCGAGACGCTCACCGGCGCGCTGCAGGCCGAGCGCCGGGCCGCGGTGACCTTCGTCGCCGGCAACCGCGCCGGCGACCGGGCCGCGGTCGACCGCGCGCAGGCCGCGACGGACCAGGCCCTGGCCGCCACGACGGCGGGGCTCGACTCCGCCGAGGCCCAGGCGCCCGACCTCGGCACGGCCCGCCGCCAGGCCGAGACGACGCTGGGCCAGCTCCCCGTGATCCGGTCGCAGGTCGCCGAGGGCCCGACCCCCGCCGCGGACCTGACCGGCCGCTACACCGCCGTCGTGCAGCGCACGCTGGGTCTGGACCGGGCGCTGGTGGGCCGGCTGCTCACCGCCGACACCGCCGGTCTGACGACCGCGATCGCGGCGGGCGGGAACGCCCGGGAGGCCCTGGAGCTGGAGCGCACCGTCGTCGACGGCGCCCTCGCCGCCGGGTCGCTCGACGAGGCCGGGCGCGCCCAGGTCACCGGGGCCGAGGCCACCTTCCAGGCCGCCGCGGGCGACTTCCAGTCCTCGGTGACGCCCGAGCAGGCCGAGGCGTTCGGCAACTTCGCGTCGGCCCCGGTCAACGCGGAGCGCAACGCCCTGCGCGACCAGGCCCTGTCGGTCCCGCCCGGGGTCGCACCGCCGGTCGACCCGAACGCCTGGAACGCCGCCGTGGACCGCTCCGTCACCGCGACGGACCGCTCGACCGCCGGCGCCGAGCAGGCGTTCGTCGACGGCCGGGCCGCGGCCGCGGCCCGTGCGGGCAACACCGCGGGCCTCAACTCGGTGCTGCTGATGCTGACGATCCTGCTCACCGCGGGCGTCATCCTGCTGCTGGGCCGTCAAATGGTCCGTTCGCTGCGCCTGCTGCGCAGCTCGGCGCTCGAGGTCGCGGAGCAGAAGCTGCCCGCCGCGGTGCAGGGGATGCGGTCCGGGCAGGCGCCGAACGCACTCGTCGAGCCGGTGCCGCTGGACAGCCGCGACGAGATCGGCGAGGTGGCGCGGGCGTTCGACGCCGTCCACGGCCAGGCGATCCGCCTCGCCGCCGACCAGGCCGCGCTGCAGCAGAACGTCAACTCGATGTTCGTCAACCTCTCCCGCCGCTCGCAGGCGCTGGTCGAGCGCCAGCTGCAGCTGATCGAGCAGCTGGAGAGCAACGAGCAGGACCCCGACCAGCTGTCCAACCTGTTCCAGCTGGACCACCTCGCGACCCGTATGCGGCGCAACAGCGAGAACCTGCTGGTCCTCGCGGGCACCGACCTCGCCAAGCGGAACGTCGCGCCGGTGCAGGTCGTCGACGTCCTGCGCGCCGCGGTGTCGGAGGTCGAGCAGTACCAGCGGGTCGTCGTGCAGACCCCGCCGAGCGCCACGATCGCCGGTCGCGCCGCGAACGACCTCGTGCACCTGCTGGCCGAGCTGCTCGACAACGCGACGAACTTCTCGCCGCCGGACTCGCAGGTCGTCATGTCGACGACCCGCACGGCCGACGAGTCGCTGCTGATCGAGATCTCCGACCGCGGCGTCGGCATGATGGACGCCGAGCTGGTCGACGCCAACCAGCGGCTCTCCGGGCCGGCCGAGGTCGACGTGTCGGCCTCGCGGCGGATGGGCCTGTTCGTGGTCGGCCGCCTGGCCGCACGGCACCGCGTCGGTGTCCGGCTGGCCTCCGCGGCCGTCGGCGGCGGCTCGGGTGGCCTGAGCGCGTCGGTGACGATCCCGCCGCAGCTGGTGCCGTCCGCGCAGCTGCCCGAGCAGCGCCGCGACGGCGACCCGGGCGCCTGGGGCGGCGTGCCGCCCCAGGGCGGCGAGGCCCCGCAGGCCCCGGCCCCGGTCCCGGCCGGCGCCCCCGCCGAGGCCGCCCGTCCGGACGCCCCGTCCGGGCCGCTCGCGGTGAACGGCAGCGGCCGCGGTGGGTCGCTCCCGTCGATGGTCGCGGGCTCCGACGGCCCGATGACGCCGACGTTCGAGACCGGCGCGAACGCCTCCCCCGGTGCCCGCAACGGGTCGGGCGCGGCGCTGCCGACCCGGCGTCCGGGCTCGTCGCTGAGCCGCAACGCCGCTCCCGGCGAGGCGACCGGCGAGACCTCCGACGGGTCGGCCGCGACGCTCAACGGGTCCGCCCCGCAGGGTCTGTCGGCCTTCGCCCCGTCCCGGGAGGGCACGGCCCGCGAGGACCGCACCCCGGCCGACGTCTTCACCCCCGCCGACACCGGTGCCGCCGGCGAACCCGGTGACGCCCCGCGCGGCGCCGAGGCGCTGCGCCGTTCCGGCCCGTCCGGCGACGGGGACGCCCCGTCCACCGACGGCGGCACCCCCGGCGCGACCGGAACCCCCGCCGCGGACGCGCCCGCCCGGGACGGGGCCGACGGTGCCGGGCGGACCGCCGCCGCGGGCACGGCCGCCGCGCTCGGGCTCGGTGGCGCCGCGGCGGCCGCCGCGGCCGCCCGTCGCGACATGGACGACACGGTCGTCATCGACGCGGCGGTCGGCGACGGCCCCGAGGACCACCCGCGGGCCGACCGGGCCGCCGCCGGCGACTCCGGGAACGAGGTCGCCGACGACGCGGACGTCACGGACGACGACGCGGACGTCACGGACGAGGGCGCGGACGACGGTGCGGACGACGGCGCAGTCGCGACCGCCTCCCCCGCCGCGAGCGCGGACGGGTCCGAGGACCGGACCGAGGACGCCCCGGTCACGCCCCCCGGGCCGGGCGCGGTCACCGACGCGGCCGACGCACCGGACTCCCCCGGAGCCGGGACCGCCACCACCGGGACCGCGACGGCCGACGAGACGCCGTCCCCGGACACGGCCGGGACCGCAGCGGCCGAGGCCGGCACGGCGGACACCACGACCGGTGACACCCCCGCCGGGGCCACCGACGGCACCGACAGCACCGGCAGCACCGACGGGAACGGCAGCACCGACGGGAACGGCACCGGGCAGGACGACACCGGCGGCCCGGACGCGGACGGCGGGTCCGACCCCGACACCGCGGCCCTGCCGACGCTCCGCCCCACCGGACGGACGCCGATGGGCGGCCCGCCGCCGTCGCGGACCAACGGTGCGCGGCCCAGCCCGGCGCGCCGTCCGGTCATGCCGGCCCGCGGCGCCGGGCCCGGTCTGCCCACCCGCGGTCCCGGCCCGCTCCCGCCGCCCGCCCGCGGCCCGCAGCCGCAGCCGCAGCCCGGGCGTCCGGTGCCGGCGCCGTCGGCGCAGGGCCCGCAGGCCCCGGCGCCGTTCCCGCCGGAGGCACCCGTCCCGGCCGAGGCCCCGCTGCCGAAGCGGGAGAGCGGCCGCAACGCGGGCCCGGCGAACCTGCCCGCCGCCGGCGGGCAGCCCGACGAGCTGTTCGCGCCGAAGGTGCCGGTGGAGGGTGACCGCGGTCAGCTCCGCCGCCCCGGCGCCGTCGAGTCCGTCCGGCCCCAGAGCGGGTTCGACATGGGCCAGACGACGCCGATCTTCGACGACATCGCGTCGGCCTGGTTCCGGTCGAACCGGTCCGTGCCGGTGCGCTGGAAGGACGGCGCCGCCCCGAACGGGACCGCAGCGGGCGCCCCGGCGCCGAACGGGACCCGGGAGAACGGAGCGGCCCCGCACGACGCCACCGCCCCGGCCGGCGACGGCACCGACCAGGACCCGGGCTTCGCCTCCCCCGCCGACGACGTGTGGCGACAGGCCCGCGAGGCCGCCGACGGTGACGAGCCCGAGGCCGCCCGGGACGAGCTCACCGGGGCCGGACTGCCCAAGCGGCGCCCGCGGGCGCGGCTGCTCCCGGGCAGTGCGGCAGGATCGACGGTGCTCAGCCCCGCTCCGGCGGAGCCGAGGGACGCCGAGAGCGTGCGCGGCCGTCTCGCCAGCTACCAGCAGGGCGTGCGTCAGGGCCGGGAGAGCGCTTCCGGTGTCCGGCGCAGCACGCAGGCCGGGACGACCGACACGGTCGACGAGGTCCGCCACGACCAGCACGACCAGAACGACCGGCAGGGCCCCGCGCCCGACCCGGCCCCGCAGGACACCACCGCGAACGGCGCCCCCGGGCCGGCCGCGGACCGACCGAACTCGTCCGACCCCGAGGAGAACCAGTGAGGGCACCGCAGGCACAGCCGAGCCAGAGCCGTTTCGGCTGGCTGGTCACGAACTTCGCGGAGCGCGTCCCCGGCGTCGCGCACGCGATCGTGGTGTCGGCCGACGGGCTGCTGCTGACCGCGTCCGACCGGCTGCCGCGCGACCGGGCCGACCAGCTCGCCGCCGTCGCGTCCGGTCTGGTCAGCCTGACCCAGGGCGCGGCACGCTGCTTCGACGCCGGCGGCGTCGTGCAGACCGTCGTCGAGATGGACCGCGGCATCGTGCTCCTCATGTCGATCAGCGACGGCTCCTGCCTCGCCGTGCTGGCCTCGCCCAGCTGCGACATCGGGCTGGTCGGCTACGAGATGACGCTGCTGGTCGACCGGGTCGGCCAGCTGCTGACCCCGGAGCTGCGGGCGGAGCTGCAGGGGTCGTTCGGGCCCTGAGGCCCGCACCCCCTGTGCCCCGACGCGTTACCGTCATGCACCCCATCCGAGGATCGACCAGAGCGGGTGAGATCCGATGACCCAGGACCCGGGCGGACACGGCCCCGAGCCGACGTTCGCCGACGTCATGAACGGGTTCAGCCTGGACTCGAAGCGCAAGCCGCGGAAGCGCCGATGGGGGCGCAACCGTCCGGAGGACGACGCCGGGCCGGTACCGGGCCCCGGCGCCGACCGTGGCGTGCCGCCGCCGGACCCGGCGGAGGTGACCGGACCGATCAGCGGGTCGGCGGCCTACGGGCTGCCGCCCACCCCGGACGAGCTCGAGGCCCAGCGGGGCCCCGACCGGCCGGCGGCGGACCGGCACGCGCCGTACCCCGTGCAGGACCCCGCGGCACCGTCGCCGCCGGCCCCGGCACCCCCGTCCGCGGGCGGTGCCGCGTTCGTCCGGCCCTACGCCTGGACGCGCGGCCGCACCAAGTCGGGCTACGAGCTGGCCGTCGAGACCCTGGTCTCGGTCAGCAACCGGGCCCGCAGCCAGCTGGAACGGCTGCCGATGGAGCACCGCTCCGTCGCCGACCTGCTGCTCGAGCAGACCCGCTCGGTGGCGGAGGTCGCGGCGCTGCTGTCGCTCCCCCTGGGCGTGGCCCGGGTGCTGCTCGGGGACATGGCCTCGAACGGCACGGTGACCGTTCACCAGACCGCGAGCACCCCCGGCGACGCGCCGGACCTCGCGCTGATGGAAAGGGTGTTGAGTGGACTCCGTCGGCTCTAGGCCACAGCCGCCCCAGCCCGCGGCCGGGATGGCCCGTGCCGCGACGATGTCGGCCAAGATCGTGGTGGCCGGCGGCTTCGGCGTCGGCAAGACCACCTTCGTCGGGTCGGTCTCGGAGATCATGCCGCTGACCACCGAGGCGGTGATGACCGAGGCGAGCTCGTCGCACGACGACCTCTCGGCGACGCCCAACAAGCGGTCCACGACCGTCGCGATGGACTTCGGCCGCGTCTCGCTCGACTCGGACCTCGTGCTCTACCTGTTCGGCACGCCCGGCCAGCAGCGCTTCTGGTTCATGTGGGACGACCTGGTCCGCGGTGCCATCGGCGCCGTCGTGCTGGTCGACACCCGCCGGCTGGCCGACTCCTTCGCCGCGATCGACTTCTTCGAGGACCGCAACCTGCCCTACGTCGTGGGCGTCAACGCCTTCGACGGGCGGCTGCAGCACTCCCTGGAGGACGTCCGCGAGGCGATGTCGATCGACCCGGCCGTGCCGATGGTCGTCTGCGACGCCCGCCACCGGCAGTCGACCAAGGAGACGCTGATCGCGCTGGTGCAGCACGCGATGCACCAGCGGATGGCCGCCGGCGCCCGCTGACCCCGCGCCCGGCCCGCTATCCCTGCGGGCCGGGTCCGCCGGTCCGGGCCTCCACCGGGGCGATCGAGGTGATCCGGTGCAGCTGGATGCGGCGGATCTCGCCGTCGAGCGCGTCGCGGCCCTCGACGAACCCGCCGCCCACCGAGACCGGGGCGAGCACCCGGTCGCCGGCGACGCCGTGCGCGTCGACGTAGCCGATCCACACCGTGCGGCCCTCGCGCACCGCCTCCTGCAGCGAGGCGAGGTTGCCGGTCGCGCCGGTGGCCTCGCGCCGCCCGGCGACGCTGTCGCGGACCCCGGCCAAGCGGTCGCCCGCCCGCAGCCGCTCGACGAGCTCCTCGGCGCGGTTCGCGGGGGAACGCTCGGTCACCCGGCCGCCGTCGCGCCCGCCGCGGCGCAGCCGGGGCTCGGTGCGCCGTCCCTTCGGACCGAGGTCGACGACGGCGCCGCCCTCGTCCTCCGCGGCCGGGCTGAACCCCGCGGCGCGCAGGCCGTCGAGCACCTCGGCCAGCGGCAGCGCGCTCACCACCACGGTCGGGGCGATGCGGCGCAGCCCCAGCTCCTCCGACGACTCATGTGCGAGGACCTCGGAGAGCAGCACCTCGTCGTCGGAGCGCAGGAAGCAGGTCACCGCGCCGCCGCGCAGCCGCCCGTGCCGGCGGGCGACGTCGTCGACGAGGTAGGTCAGCGTCTGCGGGACCGGGGTCCGTGACCGCGCCTGCAGCACCGCGCGGACGTCGTCGGCCGTCCGGCCGGTGTCCAGCGCGCGGCGCAGGCTGCGCTCGGTGAACCGGTAGACCGTCGCGCCGCCCGCGGACTCGACCTCGGCCAGGATCGCGAGCTCGTGCGCCAGGTCGGCGGACAGCCGCCCCGGCGCGACGGCGGTCAGGTCGGCCTGCAGCAGGATCTCCTCCACCGGGGCGGGCAGCGCGGCGTGCAGCGCCGCGGCCAGCTCCGTGGGGTGGCGGGTGGGGTGCGCCGGGTCGGGACGCAGCGCGGGGTCGAGCAGCACCCGCCCGGCCGTGGTGAGCGCGTCCAACGCGACGACCCCGAGCGTGGTGGCCTCCGCGACGGTCCAGGCGACCATCTCGTCGCGCAGCCGGCCACCGCGGCGCGGGGCGTGCCAGGCGAGCAGCCGGGCCAGGTCGTCGGCGGAGCCGACCGCGGTGCCCGGCGCGAGGTCGGCGAGCGCGTCGAGGATCCGGCGGCGGTCGCGCGGGGCGGGCGGGCGGCGCGGGACGTCGGAGAGCGCCGTCACCGGCTTGCCCGCCTCGTCGCGGCGCCCGACCAGGCCGGGCAGGCGCGGCAGCTCCAGCCAGGCCTGCGCGAGCACCGCCCAGCGGGACTCCTCGGGGCCGACACCCCAGACGTCGGCGGCGGTCGTCGGCAGCCACTCCGGCGACAGCGTCTCGGTGGCGCCGATCAGGTCCGCGGCGTGCAGCAGCTCCAGGATCAGTGCGGTGGTCGGCTCGTCGGCGTCGGCGGCGCGGGCGGCCCGCTTGAGCTCGCGCACGCCGAACCCGCCGGACCGCAGCATCGGCGCCGACTCGCCCGACAGCCACTCCAGCAGCTGGTCGGTGCGGCGCAGGAACTCCAGCGCGGCCCCGGCACCGGTGCCGTCCACCAGCGACGTCTCGCGCGAGCGCAGCGGGACGTCGGGCCGGGACAGGTCGAGCGGCCCCATCGGACGGTCGCCGCGCAGGGCCAGCGCGACCTGACGCGGCAACTCGACGGTCTCGGCGTCGCGCCGCACGAGCAGCCCCTTGCCGACGAGCGAGCCGACCGGGCCGCCGGAGCCGTTCGCGCCGCGGGAGCGGCCGACCGGCGGCCCCTGGGCGAGCACGTCGAGGACCTTGCGCTCCTCGGGCCCGACCGCGGCGAGCAGGGCCTCCAGCTCGGTGCTCGCGGCGGGTCCCGCGGCGTCCGCGCCGAGCCCGGCGGGCCAGGACCCGACGACGTCGGCGGCCGCGGGGACCAGGGAGACGGCCTCGTCGGGCCCCCAGGCGAGCGCGCGGTCGCGCAGGGCGGCGAGCCCCTCGGTGACGGTCACGGGGTCGACGTCGGGGCCGAGCCAGCCCTGCAGACCGGCCCCGGGGGTCGACGCGTCGACCGGGGCCTTCCATGCCCGCGCGAGCACCAGGGCGTCGAGCACGGTCAGGGCGACGGTGTTCAGCTCCTCGCAGGCGCGCTGCACCGAGGCCCGGATGGAGGCGCGGGTCGCGAGCACGGTGAGGTCGCCGGGGGGCGGGACGGCGAGGTCCGGCCGCGCGCGCAGCAGCGCGGCGAGGAACCCGTCGTCGCACCCGCGCAACCACTCGACCAGGGACGTCTGCACCGCCACCAGGGTAGTCGGAGCACCGCGGGCGCACCGGGGCGGACAGCCGCGCCGCCGTCCGCGATACTGGACGCCGAGACCGCGCCGGCCCACCCGGGTCCGGCGGACGACGTGGGAGGACGCGATGGCCGCCAAGCCCGCCAACCAGGACCGGATCCACCCGGAGTGGCCGCACTCCGAGGGCGGTGAGCACCCGGTCACCGAGCTCCTGGGCAGCGTCCAGGGGAACATGTCGCCCTTCGGCGACGTCGAGTTCCCCGTCGCGAGCGTGCCCTACGAGCACCCGGTCACCGAGATCAACCGCTGACCGTGGTCGCCGGCCTGTTGCTCGCTGGCGGCGCCGGGCGCCGCATGGGCACCCCGAAGGCGCTGGTCCGACTGCACGGTGAGCCGCTCGCCGTCCGTGCGGTGCGGGCGTTGCAGGCGGGCGGGTGCGGCCCGGTCACGGTCGTGCTGGGCGCCCGCGCCGACGACGTCACCGACGTGCTGCGCAGCGCCGGTCTGGGCACCGACGGCAGCGACGTCGGCGTCGTCGTCGCCGAGGACTGGGACGAGGGCATGGGCGCGTCGCTGCGCCGCGGGCTGGGGTCGCTGACCCACCTGCCCGGCACCGGCGCCGCGCTCGTGCACCTGGTCGACCTGCCGGGGATCGGCCCGGAGGCGATCCGCCGGGTCGCCGAGGGGGCCGGGCCGTCGTCGCTGCGCCGGGCCGCCTTCGACGGCGTCCCCGGCCACCCCGTCCTCATCGGACGCGACCACTGGTCCGGTGTGGTCGGCCGCTCCACAGGCGACGCCGGGGCGCGGGACTACCTCGCGGACCGGTCCGACCTGGAGCTCGTGGAGTGCGGCGACGTCGCGCAGCCCGACGACGTCGACACCCCGGCGCAGCTGCGCCGCCTCGCCGGCACCTGACCCCGACGCACCCGTGCCCCCGCTCCCTCCGTCGGAGGGGGCGGGGGCACGGTCGTGCGCGGGCCGGGTCAGACGGTGATGACCTGGCCGGGCGTGATCAGGTGCCCGGCACCGAGGCCGGGGTTCTTCGCCAGCAGGTCCTTCCAGTTGGCGACCCCGTGCGCGGCGGCGATCTTCCCGAGGGTGTCGCCGGACTTCACGGTGTAGGTCGTCCCGGACGACGCGGGGGCGCTCAGCTTGACGCGCTCGGGCGCGTTGGTGCCGGCGTCGGTCTCGGGGACGCGGGGCGTGGCCGAGCCGGACGCGCCGGTCTTCTTCGAGCAGGACGGCCAGGCGTTCCAGCCCTGGGCGGCCAGGACCTTCTCGGCGACGGCGATCTGCTCGGCGCGGGTGGCCTGGTGCGCCGACGTGGCGTACGCGCCGCCGCCGTAGGCCTTCCAGGTGGACGGGCTGAACTGCAGCCCGCCGAAGTAGCCGTTGCCGGTGTTCGCGGCCCAGTTCCCGGTGCTCTCGCAGTGCGCGAGGGAGTCCCAGGTGGAGTCGGTCGCGGCGTTCGCGGTGCCGACGACGGCCAGCATCGGGGCGCCGAGGACGGCGCCGGCGACGGCGGTCCGGGCGATCGCCCGGCCGGTGGTGCTCGGTTTGCGATGCTTCCCACGGTAACGAGGCATGGCAGGTCTCCCGCGTGACGCGTTCCGACCCGCACCCGGGGAGTGGATGCTCGTTCCGGCGGCCGGGGAGCGACCACCGATCCGTCTCGCGATCGGCCCTGTCCCACGGGACACCTCGGGGGCCGGTGGACCGCCGGACAGGGAGCGTTGCGGCACCGGAGCCCGGCCGCATGGGGGAGTCGGCCGAGCCGGGATCGAAGGTAGGTCACGTCAGGGCGACGCGAAAGTCGGTGACCACCCGGTGTGGCGTCGGGCGTACCGGACACGACGGGCCGGTGCGCCGCGTTTTGGCTGGTGAAGGCCCCCGATCACGAACGAGAAACGTTCGGGGAAACAGTGTTAGCGGTTCCACAAACGTGATACAGATCACACGCATTGGTCCGTCCGGGCGGCCCGGGCCGCGCACGCCGGGTGGTCTCCGCCACCGTAGTGTCGCGGTCGTGAGTACCGAGCCGACCGCGAACGGGCCCGCACTGAGCCACGTCGACGAGGCCGGGGCCGCCCGGATGGTCGACGTCTCGGACAAGCAGCCCGGGCGCCGGGCCGCCGTCGCCACCGGGACCGTCCGCACCACCGCCGAGGTCGTGCGCCTGCTCCAGACCGACGGGCTGCCCAAGGGCGACGCGCTGGCCACCGCCCGCATCGCGGGGATCATGGGCGCCAAGCGCACACCGGACCTGGTCCCGCTCTGCCACCCGATCGCGCTCAGCGGGGTCACCCTGGACCTGGCCCCCGCCGTCGAGGGCGACGCGGGCCGGGTCGCGATCCGCGCCGAGGTCCGCACCACCGACCGCACCGGGGTGGAGATGGAGGCGCTGACCGCCGTCGCCGTCGCCGGCCTCACGCTGCACGACATGATCAAGGCCGTGGACCCGGCCGCGGTGCTCGACGCCGTACGCGTCGAGCGCAAGGAGGGCGGCAAGACCGGGCTGTGGGAGCGGGTGTCGTGAGCGCCCCGCGCACCGCCCGGGTCGTCACCGCGTCCAACCGCGCCGCGGCCGGGGTCTACACCGACCGGGGCGGCCCGCCGATCGTCGCCTGGCTGCGCGAGCGCGGCTACGACACCCCGGACCCGGTCGTCGTGCCCGACGGCGAGCCGGTGGGCGAGGCGCTGCGTGCGGCCGTCGCCGAGGGCGTCGCCGTCGTCGTCACCACCGGCGGGACCGGCATCTCCCCCACCGACGCCACCCCCGAGGTCACCCGGGAGGTGCTCGACCGCGAGATCCCGGGCCTGGCGGACGCGATCCGCCGCGCCGGCCAGGACGCGGTGCCGACCGCGGTGCTGTCCCGCGGGCTGGCCGGCGTGGCCGGCCGGACCCTCGTCGTGAACCTGCCCGGGTCCCCGGGCGGGGTGAAGGACGGTCTCGGCGTGCTCGGGGGCGTCCTCGACCACGCGGTGGACCAGCTGCACGGAGGAGACCACCGATGACCGAGCCGTCGACCGGGCCCGCCCGCGTGCTGCGCGCGGCCGTCGGTGAGGAGCCGCTCGACGTCGACGAGCACGCCCGCCTCGTCGAGCACGCCGCCGCCGGTGCGGTCGTCACCTTCGCCGGGGTGGTGCGCGACCACGACGGCGGGAGGTCGGTGCACGGCCTGGAGTACAGCGCCCACCCGACGGCGGCCCGGATCGTGGCCGAGGTCGCCGAGCAGGTCGCGGCGGGCTCGCCCGGCGTGCGGGCGCTGGCCGTCAGCCACCGGGTCGGGCCGCTGGACATCGGCGAGGTCGCGCTCGCCTGCGCCGTCGCCGCCGAGCACCGCCGCGAGGCGTTCACCGCCTGCGCCGAGCTCGTCGACGAGGTGAAGCGGCTGCTGCCGGTGTGGAAGCACCAGCGGTTCGCCGACGGCTCCGACGAGTGGGTCAACTCGACCTGAGCACCCCGGACACGGAACGGCCCGGGCCCGCCTCCCGCACGGGGAGGGGACCCGGGCCGTCGTCCGCCGGCGGTGCTGGGGACACCGCGCCGGGGATCGGCGGTCCCGGATGGCGGTCCGGGACGCCGGGGCATCAGCCCAGGTTCAGGACCTGGCCGACGCTGATCACGTTCACGTTGCCGATGCCGTTGGCGGCGGCGATCTTCGACACCGAGGTGCCGTGCGCGGCGGCGATCCTGCCGAGGGTGTCGCCCGACTTGACGGTGTAGCCACCGCCGGCCGGGGCGGCCGCCTTCTTCGGCGCGGCGGCGGCCGGGGCCGACGCCTTCACGCGCTTGCTGGTGTCGGCGGAGTAGCCGGTGATGCCCAGCTTCTTGGAGCAGGACGGCCACGCGCCCCAGCCCTGCGACGCCAGCACCTTCTCGGCGACGGCGATCTGCTCGGACCGGCTGGCGTTGTGCGCCGAGCCCGACCCGCCGAAGGCCTTCCAGGTGGACGGCGTGAACTGCAGCCCGCCGGAGAAACCGTTACCCGTGTTGATCGCCCAGTTCCCACCGCTCTCGCACTGCGCGAGCTGGTCCCAGACGTTGTCCGGGGCGGCACTGGCGGGGCCGGCGATCGCGGCCGTCGCGCCGACCGCGACGACACCCGCCGCGGCCATGCGCAGGAGACTTCGGCCCTTGGGTCCCTTGGTCATTGCTTCGCTCCCCACCGCGCCGGCCCGAGGACACGCACATCCGCGCAGGAGGTCCCCTGGGCACAGCAGTGCCCACCGTGTCGTCGCGGGTGCGTCGATCGGGACCGGGGAGCGACGTCGATGACGCCCGCGGAGGTGGTCTCTCTCGTCCCCGTCCCGTTCCGTTGTTCTCGACGGACCGGACAGCCGCGGGACGGGGGTGGTTCGGCGCGGCGGGTCCGGATGTTGGCTCGATCAGGCGGCCGTTCCCGGTGGACCGGCCGACGAAGAAGGTGAATGGGCGAAAAGAATTCGTCAATCGTCGGGGTGGTGAGCGGAATCACTGTAACAACGATGTAATTATCAGATATTCCCTAAACGCACTGGTCAACGGCGTCACATCACGGACCTATCACGCGGTCATGAACATTTTTGATCCGGAAGCATCTCGAACCTTCCGGGCCCCTCGTTCGTCGTCACGGGGAGGTCCCGGGTGTCCCCGGCCGCCCGCCCGCGGGGTCAGGGCGGGCCCGCCTGCTGTGGCCGCCTTCACCACCCGTCCGGCATGCTGGTTCGGTGAACGACTCCGCACCCGGCCCCGGGAGCCCGGCCGAGCTGGCCGACGCGCTGCGCGCGACCGGCTACCTCGCCGACGACGGTCTCGCCACGGCGACCTACCTCGCGATGCGGATGAACCGTCCGCTGTTCTGCGAGGGCGAGCCGGGGACCGGGAAGACCGCACTGGCGCAGGCACTCGCCCAGACGCTGGACGCGCCGTTGATCCGTCTGCAGTGCCACGACGGCATCGACGCCGGCCAGGCGCTCTACGACTGGGACTTCCCGCGCCAGCTCCTGCACCTGCGCACCCTGGAGGCCGCGAGCGGCCGCGGCGGCGAGTTCGACGCCGACGCCGTCGAGTCGAGCCTCTACGACGAGCGCTTCCTGCTCGCCCGCCCCATCCTGCAGGCGCTGCGCACGAGCCCGTCGGTCCTGCTGATCGACGAGATCGACCGCGCCGACGACGAGTTCGAGGCCTTCCTGCTGGAGGTGCTGACCGAGCACGCGGTGACCATCCCCGAGTTCGGGGAGGTGCGCGCCGCCACGCCACCGGTCGTCGTCCTCACCTCCAACCGCACCCGCGAGGTGCACGACGCCCTCAAGCGGCGCTGCCTCTACCTCTGGCTGGAGCACCCGGGCATCGAGCGGGAGATCGAGATCCTGCACAGCAGGCTGCCCGACGTCCCCGAGCGGCTGGCCGCGTCGGTCGCGCGCGCGGTGCAGAAGCTGCGCCACGCCGACCTGATCAAGCCCCCGGGCGTCGCGGAGACCCTGGACTGGGCCCGGGCCCTGCACCTGATCGGCGCGCGGCACCTGGACCCGGAGTCCGCCGCGCGCACGCTCGGCGCCGTCCTCAAGTACCGCGAGGACGCCGACCGGGTGCACAAGCAGCTCGACACCCTGCTGGCGTCCTGACCCGGTGACGTCCACATGACCCCGCCACGGAGCCCGTCGCCGGCCGCGCCGCCGCGCGCGCCGGCGGCCGAGCCGACCGGGTCGGTCGACGAGCTGCTGACCGGGCTGGTCGGGTTCACCGAGGTCCTGCGCGCGGCCGGGGTGCCGGTCACCCAGGACCGGGTGACCGCGTTCCTGCAGGCCTGCGACACCCTCGACGTCACCGACCGGGAGCAGACCTACTGGGCCGGACGGCTGACGCTCTGCGCCGACCCCGACGACATCGTCCGCTACGACCTGGCGTTCCCGTCCTGGTTCGAGCCGACGAGCAACCGTCCGGCGAGCAACCGCGACGACCGCCCGCCCGCCCCGCCGAAGCTGGCCGCGCTGCTGCCCGGACGGGAGGGCGGCGAGGACGAGTCCGACGACGCCGACGGCCCGCAGATCAAGGCGGCCGCCACCGGCGCGGAGATCCTGCGCAACCGCGACCTGGGCGAGCTGTCCCCGGCCGAGCGGGAGCACCTGCGCCGGCTGATGACGCTGCTGCGCCCCGAGCCTCCGACCCGGCCGTCGCGCCGCCGGCGGCGGCACCGGCACGGGGAGGCCGACCCGCAGCGCACGCTGCGCGCCGCCCTGCGCAACCAGGGCGAGATCTTCCGGCTGTCCCGGCGCGACACGTCGCGGCGGCCGCGCAAGGTCGTGCTGCTGATCGACGTGTCCGGGTCCATGGAGCCCTACGCCGACGCGCTGATGCGCTTCGCGCACGTGGTCGTGCGCCGCTCACCGCGCAGCGTCGAGGCCTTCACCCTGGGCACCCGGCTCACCCGCATCACCCGCGAGCTGCGCCAGCGCGACCCGGAGCGGGCGCTGCGGGCCGCCGGCGCCGCGATCCCCGACTGGTCGGGCGGCACCCGCCTCGGCGAGGTGCTGCAGGCCTTCGTGGACCGCTGGGGCCGGCGCGGCGCGGCCCGGCGCGCGGTCGTCGTCGTCTTCTCCGACGGCTGGGAGCGCGGCGAGACCGAGCTGCTCGGCACGCAGGTGGAACAGCTGTCGCGGCTGGCCCACCGGCTCGTGTGGGTCAACCCGCACGCCGGGAAGGACGGCTACGCCCCCGTGCAGGGGGGAATAGTCGCGGCCCTTCCGCACTTGGACGACCTGCTGGCCGGGCACAGCCTGGACACGCTGGAGGAACTGCTCGAGGTGGTGCGCAATGCGTGACGTCATCGACCAGCTGGAAGGCTGGTGGAAGAACGGCGAGCCGGCGGCGCTGGCGACCGTGGTCGGGACCTTCCGGTCCGCACCGCGCCAGCCGGGGGCCTCGATGCTCGTCGGCCCCGGCGGCGAGGCCGTCGGGTCGGTGTCGGGGGGCTGCGTCGAGGGCGCGGTCTACGAGCTCGGGCAGCAGGTGCTGTCCGAGGACCGCCCGGTGCTGCAGCGCTACGGCGTGTCCGACGACGACGCCTTCGCCGTCGGCCTGACCTGCGGCGGCATCCTGGACATCTTCGTGGAGAAGGTGACCCCGGAGACCTACGCCCAGCTGGGCCGCATCGCCGAGGCCATCCGGGACGAGGACCCGGTCGCGGTGGCCACGGTCGTCGCCGGGCCGGCGGAGCTGCTGGGCAGGCGGCTGATCGTCTGGCCGGACCGGACCGAGGGCGGCACCGGCTCGGACCGGATCGACGACGCGGTGCGCGACGACGTCCGCGGCCTGCTCGACTCCGGGCGCAACGCGACGCTGACCTACGGCGTGCACGGCGAGCGCCGCGGCGAGGGCCTGCAGATCTTCGTGGAGTCCTTCGCCCCGCCGCCGCGGATGATCGTGTTCGGCGCGATCGACTTCGCCGCCGCCGTCGCGCGGATGGGCACGTTCCTCGGGTTCCGGGTGACGGTGTGCGACGCCCGTCCGGTCTTCGCGACGGCGAGCCGCTTCCCGGGTGCGAACGAGGTCGTCGTCGAGTGGCCGCACCGCTACCTGCAGGCCGAGGCGGACGCCGGCCGCATCGACCGGCGGACCGCGCTGTGCGTGCTCACCCACGACCCGAAGTTCGACGTGCCGCTGCTCGAGGTCGCCCTGCGGCTGCCCGAGGTCGGCTACATCGGGGCGATGGGCTCGCGGCGCACCCACGACGACCGGATCGAGCGGCTGCGCGAGAAGGGCGTCACCGACGCCGAGATCGCGACGATGTCCTCGCCCATCGGGCTGGACCTCGGCGCCCGCACGCCGGAGGAGACCGCGGTGTCCATCGCCGCGGAGATGATCGCCCAGCACTGGGGTGGCGAGGGCATCCGCCTGGCGGAGCGGGAGGGACCCATCCACGCGTCCTGACCTCCCCTTCTTTCGGACAGGACGTCGCAGGCGGTCCTCCCCGCGACTACCTGCGGGTCACCGCGCCGCCCGCCGATGGAGGGGTCCGGAGGGGGTGTCGCCCTGTACCGTGGGCCACACGCTCGTGACCGAGCCGTCCGGCCGTTGCGGGCGGCCGTCGTTCATCGCGCAGCGGGAGGAGGGCAGCGTGGTCCTCGCCAGGACGGTGCCGCAGGAGATCGTGCCGCACGAGACGGTGCCGTACGAGACTGTGCCGCACGAGACCTCGCCGCAGCAGACCGTGCTCGTGCTCGACGGCGAGTCCGGGAACACCGGCGACGACCGGGCGTACACCGTGCGCGCCGCGCACTGTCCGTCCGAGCCGCGCCCGCGGCTGTCCAAGTTCCACGCGCCCGAGATCGTCTTCGGGCCGGACTCGCTGCCCGAGACCGCGCACGCCGCGCTGCGTCTCGGGGCGCGCAGGCCCTTCGTGGTGACCGACCCGGGGGTGACCGAGGCCGGCTGGCCCGCGGAGCTCCTGCGCCACCTGCGGGCGGCCGGGCTGCGCCCGCAGCTGTGGAACGAGATCACGCCCAACCCCAAGGACCACGAGATCCAGGCCGGGTTCGAGCGCTACGAGAACTCCGGCTGCGACGTCGTCATCGGCGTCGGCGGCGGATCGGTGATCGACGCCGCGAAGGGCGTCGCGCTGCTCGCGGCCAACGGCGGCACGATCCTCGACTACGAGGGCATCGACCGGATCGCCAACCCGATCCCGCCGCTGGTGATGGTGCCGTCCACCTCGGGCACCGGGGCCGACGTCTCCCAGTTCTGCATCATCACCGACACCGAGCGCCTCACCAAGATCACGATCATGGGCCGGGCGCTGGTCCCGGACGTCTCGGTGATCGACCCCCGGCTGCTGGTCACGATGCCGGACTGGCTCAACGCCGCGACCGGCCTGGACGCGCTGACCCACGGCATCGAGGCCTTCGTCTCGCTCGCGCACGGCCCGCTGACCGACACCCACGCCCTGCACGCCGTCGCGCTGGTGCACGCGAACCTGCCGACGACGATGATCCGCCGCCACGACGACGGGCCCCGTACGGCGATGGCGCAGGCCGCGCTGGAGGCGGGCCTGGCGTTCACGAACGCGATCCTCGGCGCCACGCACGCGATGAGCCACCAGGTCGGCGGCATGCTCGACCTCCCGCACGGCCTGATCAACGGGGTGCTGCTGCCGCACGTCATCCGGTTCAACGGATCGGCGTCGCCCGCCGACGCGGCCCGCTTCGTCCCGATCGCCCAGGCGATGGGGCTGCCGGCCCGCCCGGGGATGCCCGGGGACGAGGCCGTGGACATGGTCGCGACCGAGGTCCGCAAGCTGGCCGACGAGGTCGGCGTGCCGACCGGCCTGGCCGCCATCGGGGTCCGGGAGAGCGACGTGCCGCGGCTGTCCCGGCTCACCCTGGGCGACGCCTGCCTCACCACCAACCCGCGCACCGCGTCCGTGGAGCAGATCGAGACCCTGTTCCGGGAGGCGCTGTGACGTACCGGGAGGCCCCGTGACGCCGACGGCGGGGCCGCCGCGGTGACGGCCGCCGCGCGGTTCCCGCGTCGCCGCACACCCGCGCCGCCGTCGTCGCCGACCTCGGGTCTACGCGCCCGCCCCGACCTGGACCAGCTCACCGGGCTGCGCTCGGGCAAGCCGTCGTTCTATCCGGAGTACCGCGAGGGTGCCGAGCGGCTGCGCCGGGTGATCCTCGCGCTGGACCGCATCTCGGCGGCGCTCGTCCGCACGATGGAGGGGTCCGAGGCGCTGGTGCGCGCCGTCGCCGACGCCGCCGCCGACCACCTGTCCGCGGACTGGATGATCATCGGCCTGGTCGACGGGGAGCTGCCCGACGCCGCTCCGCGCCACGTCGTGCTCGGCCCGGACGGTGTCGAGTGGGCCGACCTGGGCCTGGTGCCCGAGCGGGTGCGCCGGCACGTGTGCTCGCTGCGCGCCGGAGACGGGGACGGCGACCACGGCGGGGCCCGCGACCGCGACGGCCGTGCGGCCGACCCGGCCGACCCGGCCGACCCGCGGCAGCGGCACCTGCACGTCCCCATCCGGCTCGACGGCCGCACCGTCGGCGGGTTCGTCGCGTGGACCCCGCCCGAGCGCCACATCGACGAGACCGACCACTCGGTGCTGCGCATCCTGGCCGGGCAGACGGCGTCGGCGCTGCAGAACTGCGCGCTGCTGGACCGGGCCGAGCGGCTGCACGCCCGCACCGCCGCCCAGGCCGAGGACCTGCGCGTGCGCAACGACGAGCTGATGCGCACCCAGCAGGCGCTGGGTGCGGCCCGCCAGCGCGAGGTGCTCGACAACGAGCGGCACCGGATCGCCCGCGAGCTGCACGACAGCGTCACCCAGTACGCGCTGTCGGCCGGGATGCACATCGAGCTGTGCCGCAGCGAGATCGGCGATCCGAAGCTGCTGGAGCACCTGGACACCGCGAAGGACCTGACCCGGCGCGCCGTCGAGCAGCTGCGCTCGGCGATCTACGCGCTCAACGACGACGACCACGGCGACAAGGACCTGCCCTCGATGCTGCGGCAGCTGTCCACCGTGCACATGCCCGACGAGCTGCGCGTCGAGGTGACCATCGGGGGCGCCCCCGTTCCGCTGCCGCACGAGCACGAGCAGTCGCTGTTCCGGATCGCGGGCGAGGCGCTGTTCAACACCGCGATGCACGCGTCGGCGTCGCGGGCGGTGGTGCGCCTGGCCTACGCCGACGGCCGCGTCCGCCTCTCGGTCTCCGACGACGGCGGCGCCTCCCCCGACCAGATCCGCCGCACCCTGCGCGCGGCGGCGGTCCGCGGCCCATCCGGGGAGCACCGCGGCCTCGTGAACATGGACGCCCGGGCGCGCGAGATGGGCGGGGCGCTGCGGTTCCGGCGCTCGCGGATCGGCGGGCTGCAGGTGCAGGTGGACGTCCCGATCGGGGCGGCCGGGAAGGAGCTCGGATGAGCAGCGGCATGCGGACCGTCCCGGGCGGTGGCCCCGGGGGCACCGGCGGCACACCGGGCGTCCCGGCCCGGCCCGGTGCGGGCCCGGCGGGCGGGGGCGGCGGGTCCGTCGCGGCCCGGCCGATCCGGATCGTGCTGGTCGACGACCACTCGATCATGCGCCAGGGCCTGCGCGCGGTACTGGAACGCGAGGACGACCTGCGCGTCGTCGGCGAGGCAGGCAGCGCCCCGGAGGCGTACGCCGCCGTCGCGGCGGGCCGGCCGCAGGTCGTGCTGCTCGACCTGAAGCTGGCCTCCGGCCCGCAGACCGACGGCCTGGAGGTCTGCCGCAGGCTCTGCGCCGACCACCCGGGGATCGGGGTGCTGGTGCTGACGACGTTCGCCGAGGACCGCCTCGTCGTGGAGTCGGTGCAGGCGGGCGCCCGCGGATACGTGGTGAAGGACGTCGACACCACCGAGCTCGTCCGCGCCATCCGCGCGGTCTCGCGCGGGGAGAGCGCGTTCGACGCGCGCTCGGCGTCGGCGATGGTCCGGTCGCTGTCGGGCGGGATGCCCGACCGGGAGCGGCTGACCGACCGCGAGCTCGACGTGCTGCGGCTGCTGGCCCGGGGGCTGTCCAACCGGGCGATCGGCGCGGAGCTGTTCATCTCCGAGACGACGGTGAAGTTCCACGTGGGCAACCTGATGCGCAAGCTGATGGTGTCCCGGCGCGCCGAGGCCGTCTACGCGGCCACCAAGCTCGGCCTGCTCTGACGGTCCGGCCCGCCGCCGTCCCGCTCCACCGCCGGCGCGCCCCGCACACCTGCCCGCCTGCCTGCTGGCCCCACCCGCCTGATCGCCTGGTTGCCCGGCCGCCTGCCGTCGTGCGTCGGTTGCGGTGGTGGGCGGCCGCGTTCCGCGGAACGCGGCGGCCCGGCCGGCCCGCCCGTCGTGTTCCGCGGAACACGGTCGTCCCGCCCGGCAACGGCTGACGGAAACTGTCGGGCCCCTGCGCCACACTGGATCGAACACACGTTCGATCGAGGAGTTGCGGCCATGCCCGACCCGGACCCCGCGAGCGCACCGGCCCACGAGCTGAGCCTGCCCGACCTCGAGTCCGAGCTGCTCGGACTCGCCGGTCACATCGCCGCGGCCGAGTGCCGGTTCCTGCGGGTCGCCCGCGCGCTCGACCGGCTCCCGCAGATCACCGCGGCGTTCGGCGCCGGGCGGCTGTCGTACTCGAAGGTCCGGGCGATCACCCGGATCGTGGGAGCGGACGACGCCGTCCTCGACCGTATGGCCGCCGCCACCGGCACTCCGGACGCGAGCGGCCCCACCGCCACCTCCGGATCTCCCCGGCCGACCGCCGACGCCCCGTCCACCGGGCAGGAGCCCGCCGCCCGCGCCGAGCAGGTCCTCCTCGAACTCGTCCTGGGCGGCACCGCGAGCCACGTCGAGCAGGTCGTCCGTGCGGTACGACGCCGGTGCACGCCGCCGGCCGATCTTGCTGCCCGCCGGGGTGTGAGCTGGCACCACGACGTCGACGGCGCGCTCGTGCTGCGGGCCCGGCTCACCCCGGACGATGGCGCCCTCCTGATCGCCGCGATCGCGGGGCCGGTAGACAGGGCCGATGCGCTGGTACGCCGAACGTCCCGACCGGATGGCCCGCCAGGTCGTGTCCGACGTCGTCGCGGTGCTCTGGGCGGTCCTCGCCGTCACGGCCGGCGTCGCCGTCCACGACGGCCTGCAGGCGCTGCAGGGGCCCGGCGAGTCGCTCGTCGCGGCGGGCGGGCAGGTGTCGCGGGCGTTCGCGGGGGTCGGTGGGGCGGTGTCGGCGATCCCGTTCATCAGTACCGATCTCGCCCGGGCGCTCGACCCCGCCGCCGGCGCGGGTGCCGACCTCGCGAACGCCGGGCGCGAGTTCGGTGACGCGGTCGGGACGCTGGCGGCGGGCGCCCTGGTCGTCGTGCCCCTGGTGATGCTGCTGCCGGTACTGCTCGGCTGGCTGCCGCTGCGGCTGCGCTACGCCCGGCGGGCCGGCGCGGCCGTCGCCGTCCGGGACACCGCACCGGACCTGCTCGCGGTGCGGGCGCTGACCCGCGTGCCGGTGGCCCGGCTGGTGCGCGTCGCGCCGGACCCCGCGGCGGCCTGGCGTTCGGGCGATCCGGCGGTGGTCGCGACGCTGGCCGCGCTGGAGCTGTCCGACCTGGGCCTGCGGGCCCCGCGCAGCTGACCGCGCCACGACACAGCGGGGCGACCCGGCGCCCCGGCCACGACCACGCCCACGGCCACGGCCAACGCACGGCGCCACGACACGGCGGTGGGCCGTGGCGGCGGCCGGGCGGCGATCGGGATGCCAGGCTGTCGCTCATGCCGCTGTTCGCCCTGGAGGGCCTGTCCCCGACCGTGCACCCGAGCGCCTTCGTCGCCCCGACGGCGACGCTCGTCGGCGACGTGCGTGTCGAGGAGGGCGCCTCGATCTGGTACAACGCCGTGCTCCGCGCCGACCTCGGGCCCATCGTCGTCCGGGCCGGGGCCAACGTGCAGGACGGGTCGGTGCTCCACGGCGGCGACGACCCGGTGACCGAGATCGGTGAGGGCGCGACCGTCGGGCACCTGTGCGTCGTGCACGGCGCGGTGATCGGCCCGCGCGCGGTGGTCGGCAACGGCAGCACCGTCCAGGACGGCGCCCGGATCGGCGCGGGCGCGATGGTCGCGGCGGGCTCGACGGTCGCGCCGAACTCCGAGCTGGCCGCCGACCGGCTGATGCTCGGCGCCGCGGCGAAGGAGCGCGGCGAGCTGACCGAGCAGGCCCGCTGGTGGGTGCGCACCAACCCGGACTTCTACCGGGCACTGGCCCGCCGGCACGCCGACGGCGTCACCCCGGCCTGAGCGTCACCCCGGCCCGGGCGTCGCGGCCCGGTCCGGGTGTCGCGGCCCGGTCCGGGTGTCGCGGTGGGTCAGGCGTCCGGGTCGGGCGAACTCGCCCGCGCGCGGTGACGGCGCGGGATGCGGCCGGCGTGGCGCGCGTCCCAGCCCGCCTCGACGCCGTGCCGCATCGCCCGCGCCATCCGCTCCGGGTCGGCGGCGCGGGTGACGGCCGTCGCGAGCAGGACCGCGTCGCAGCCCAGCTCCATCGCCAGCGCCGCCTCGGACGCGGTGCCGATCCCCGCGTCGAGCACGACCGGCACGCCGGCCTCGGCGACGATCATCTCGATGTTGTGCGGGTTCCGGATGCCCAGCCCGGTGCCGATCGGCGCCCCCAGCGGCATGACGGCCGCGCAGCCCACCTGCTCGAGGCGCCGGGCCAGGACCGGGTCGTCGTTGGTGTAGGGCAGCACGGTGAACCCGTCGTCGACGAGCTGCTCGGCGGCGTCGAGGAGCTCGACGGGGTCGGGCAGCAGCGTCGTCTCGTCGGCGACGACCTCCAGCTTGACCAGGTCGGTCTCCAGCGCCTCCCGCGCCATCCGCGCGGTCAGCACGGCCTCGGCGGCGGTGCGGCAGCCCGCGGTGTTGGGCAGCACGGCGATCCCGAGCCGGCGCAGCAGGTCCAGCAGCCCGGTGCCGCCGGCGACGTCCACGCGACGCAGCGCCACCGTCGTCAGCTCGGTCCCGGACGCGACGAGCGCGCGTTCCAGGATCTCCAGGTTCGCGGCGCCGCCGGTGCCCATGACCAGCCGCGAGTCGAACAGGTGGTCCCCGAACGCCAGCTTCTCCGACGTGGACATCGTCATCCTCCCTGCACGGCGGTCAGCACCTCGATGCGTGCGCCCTCGTCCGGTACCCGCTGCGCCCACGCGGTGCGCGGCACGACCTCCCCGTCGACGGCGACGGCGATCCCCCGCTCCGGCAGCCCGGCGGCGGCCAGGATCGCGGCGAGGTCGGCGCCGTCGTCGACGTCGCGGTGCTCGCCGTTCAGCACGATCCGCATCAGCGGTCCCCCTTCCCGTGTGCCCCGGCCGCGGCCGGGGTGAACCGCCGCGGGTCGGCGGCCCGGACCGGTTCCGGCACGTCCTCGCCGCGCAGCAGTGCCGCGACGGCGGCCGCGGTGACCGGCACCAGCAGCATCCCGTTGCGTCCGTGGCCGGTGGCCGCGACCAGTCCCTCCGGCCCGGTCCGCCCGATCAGCGGCAGGTTGTCGCGGCTGCCCGGCCGCAGCCCGGCCGCCGCCTCGGTCAGCGCGTACTCGCCGATCCCGGGCAGCACCCGTTCGGCGTCGCGCAGCAGGTCGCGCACCCCGCCGACGGTCACGTCGGTGTCGAAGCCGTTCTCCGCGGTCGTCGCCCCGACGACGAGGTCGCCGTACCCGGGCACCGCGCGCGGCACGGCGTACACGGGGCGGCCGTCGACCAGTGCGCGCACCGTCCGCGACGGCGGCGGCAGCGCCCCCGCACGCCGGGTGAGGCGCAGGATCTCGCCCTTGACGGGGCGCACCAGGCCGTCCAGCGACGGGTGCAGCGCCGACGAGTACGCCCCCGCCGCGAGGACGACCGCGTCCGCCGCCAGCACCGTCCCGCCGGCGAGGCGCACGCCGGTGACGCGCGCGCCGTCGTCGCACACCTGCTCGACGGCGCGCTCGTCGACGGTGGCCCCGGCCCGGTCCACGGCCGCCCGCAGCGCGGCGAGCAGCCGCCGGTTGTCCACCGACGGGTCGCCGGGCACCGACAGCCCGCCGCGGACCTCCGGACCCAGCGCGGGCTCGAGCCGGCGCAGCTCGCGGCCGGTGAGCTGCTCGACGTCACGCCCGAGCGAGGTCAGGTACCCGGCCAGCGCGGTCAGCTCGGCGCGGTCGCCGGACCCGGTCGCCGCGACGACGGTGCCCTGCTCGTGCAGCCCGGCGTCGGCCCCGGCGTCCGCGGAGAGCCGGGCCGCGAACTCCGGCCAGCGGGCCACCGAGTCCAGGCCCAGCGCGAGCAGGTCCTCCTCGCCGGGCCACGCCTCGGTGACGGGCGCGAGCATCCCACCGGCCACCCACGAGGCGCCGCTGCCGGGCGCCGGGTCGCAGACGGTGACCGTCCAGCCCTCGCGCGCGGCGGCCCGGGCCACGGACAGGCCGACGGCCCCGGCACCGGCGACGACCAGCCGTCCCGGACTCGTGCTCATGGATCCACACCTCACTCCCTGCGCCGGCATGACCCGGATCAGGTTCGACGGTCGGGACCGCGCCGGGGTCCCCTCTCAGCCCGCTGTGCCGGGCTCCCGTGGTTCGTCGTCCGGTGCGACGCCCGGTTCGGCCCCGCACCCGGGCCCAGGCTACGCCGTAGCCTGCGACCCGTGTCCGACACCGATACCCGATCGCGACGGGCGGCGAGGCTCGCCGACGCGCGCCTGTACCTCTGCACCGACGCCCGCACCTCCCGCGGCGACCTCGCCGCGTTCGCCGACGCCGCCCTCGCCGGCGGGGTCGACGTCGTCCAGCTCCGCGACAAGCGCGGCCCCGACGGCCCGCTGGAGGCGAAGGCCGAGCTGGCCGCGCTGGAGGTGCTCGCCGACGCGTGCCGCCGGCACGGCGCGCTGCTCGCGGTGAACGACCGCGCCGACGTCGCGCTCGCCGCCGGCGCCGACGTCCTGCACCTCGGCCAGGACGACCTGCCGGTGTCGTGGGCACGCCGGGTGGTCGGCGACGACGTGCTGGTCGGACGCTCCTCGCACAGCACGGACGAGACGCTCACCGCCGCGACCGAGACCGGTGTGGACTACTTCTGCGTCGGCCCCTGCTGGCCGACCCCGACCAAGCCGGGACGCCCGGCGCCGGGCCTGGACCTGGTCCGCACCGTCGCGGGGCGGGAGCCGGAGCGGCCCTGGTTCGCCATCGGCGGGATCGACGGGGACCGTCTCGACGAGGTGCTCGACGCCGGGGCCGACCGGATCGTCGTCGTGCGGGCGATCACCGAGGCCGACGACCCGGCCGCGGCCGCGGCGGCGCTGCGGGCCCGGCTCGGCTGAGCCGGGCCCGCAGGGGCGGTCGCAGCGGTCGGTCGCGGCGGCCGGTGCGGCGGTCAGTTCTGCGTGCCGCTGTCCTGCCCGGTGCCGCCCTGGCCGCTGCCCGAGCCCTGCCCGGAGCCGGGCTGCTGGGTCGGCAGGACACGGTTCAGGCCGTCCTGCAGCGGGTTCGACGACGAGGAGCCGTCCTGCGAGGAGGAGTCCTCGCCGTTCGTGGCGGTGCTGGACTCCGAGGTGCTCGTCCCCGACTCCTCGGTCGAGGTGGAGCTCTCCGACGTCGAGCTGCTGCTCGAGGTCCCCTCGCCGGAGTCGCGGTCGCGGGCGCCGGTGTCGCCGCCCCGGACCACGTTGCTGACCGAGGTCCCCGACGAGCCGGACAGCGACGAGCCCTTCACGAACTCGATGCCCGAGATCAGGAACATCGACACGGCGAAGGTCACGACGCCGAGCACCGCGGACACGAGCACCGTCTTGCGGGTCACCCGCACCCGGCGGAACCGCCCGGCCCACGACGGGCCGGACGCGGCCCGCGTCGTGCCGCCCGGCTGCTGCCACGGGTCGAGCAGCACCGTCTCCTCACCGGTCGGGCCGGCGAGGCCGCGGCCGTCGGGCGCCGGGCCCTGTGCCGCCTCGGCGGTCCCCTCGGCCACCCCGCGGCCGCGGCGGACCGCGGCCCTGTCCTTGATCGCGAGGGCCTTGTCCTTGCTGACCTCGATCGACCGGGTGAACAGCGTGGTCGCCAGGGTCGAGATGACCGAGCCGAGCGCCGCGCCGATGACGGTGCCGACCGCGCCGAGGAACGAGCCGAGGACCGCGGTCACGACCGCGGCGCCCGCACCGGCGGCGATCTTGGTGGGGCTCAGGTCGGCCTTGAGCGTGCCGCCCGCCGCGGTGTCGTCGGCGCCGCCGTCACCGGAGCCGCCGGAGCCGCCCCGGCCGCCGGGGCCGGTCGGGCCGCCGCCCACCGGGCCCACGGGGCCGCCGGGACCCACGGCACGGGTCCGGTCGGCGTCCGACGGCAGCACCCGGGTCCGGGGGCGCCCGCCGGGCGGGGTCGGGTCGGGCGCGCCTGGCCCGGGCACGACCGCGCCGGGCCCGGGGCGGACCGGCGGCCGCCCGCCGGGCGGCGTCTGCGTGGTGGTCCGTCCCGGGCCGGCGGCGGCCGGCGGCAGCGGGGCCCCGCCGCGCGGGGGACGGGGCGGCTGCCCGGCGCGCTGGCGCGGCACGCTGGGTGCCTCGGGGGCGGCCGTCGAACGGCCGGTGGTGCCGTGGCGGGGAGCGGACGACTGGACCGGGGGACGGACCGGGCCGCGGACGCCGCGCGGGGCGTCGCCGGGGCCGGGCTCCGGGGGGCGCTGGTGTGGCATGGCTCCTTGCAGGGGTCGTCGGTGCGGCGGCTCGCCCCGGATGAACGTCCGGGCGCGCGCGAACGCGCCCGACGATCACCCGAAGTGGTGACCTTCACACGGCCGAGCAAAGATCACGGGAAGGTCACGATTCTAGCGTCACCAGATGTCAGGCTCCGTCACCGGGGGTGACGGACGCCCGGGTGATCGGCCGGCAGCGCCGTACGCAGCAACGGCCACGAGACGAGCACGCTCAGCCCGACCAGGACCGGGCTCACGACCGTCCGCGCGACGGCGAGCAGCACGACCTCGTCGGCCGCCCACAGCGGCAGGAAGACCGCGAGCCGGACGACGTACTGCGCCACCCACGCCCACGACGCCCGCTGGTACCCGCGGAGCAGGTCCGGGTCGTGCCGCCACCGGGTCCGCTGCCCCAGCAGGCCCCCGACCACGACCCCCAGCAGGGGCCAGCGCACGACGACCGAGATCGCCCAGGCCAGCGCGCTGCCGGCGTTGGACACGATCTGGACCAGGAAGAAGTCCGACGCCCGGCCGGTCGCGAGCGCGATCCCGGCGGCGGCGACGACCCCGGCCAGCCCGAACAGCACCGCCCGCGGACGGCGGCCGCGCCGCAGCCGCCACCCGGCCACCCCGGCCCCGGCGAGGACGGCCGCCCCGGCACCCCAGTTGATCGGGAACGCCGACCCCGCGGCGCCCGCCACCACCCACCCGAGCGCGAACGCGACGACCGGCACCGACGCGTCGACCGCGCCGGCACGCCCACCGAGCAGCTCGGAGAGCCGGGGGTCCTCCCGGGAGGCGGCGCGGGGAGCGCGATCGGACGTCACCCGACTAAGGGTGCCCTATCCGGGACCCGCGGTCGACGGATCCGATTGGCGGACAGCCCGGCAGAGGGTGATCATCGGCGTAACACCGCACGTCGTCGTGATGAACAACAGGACAGGGACTGCGCCGTACGGACCACACGCGGAAGGGGGACGGGCCGATGCCGCAGCACGTGCCGCAGCAGACGCACCACCGGAGCTATGTCGCGATCGGGGACAGCTTCACCGAGGGGCTCGACGACCTCACCCCCGACGGCAGCCCGCGCGGGTGGGCCGACCGCGTCGCCGAGGCCCTGGCCGACCGGCGGCCCGGGTTCGGCTACGCCAACCTCGCCGTCCGCGGGAAGGTGCTCGACCAGATCGTGGACGAGCAGCTCCCCGTCGCCGAGGCCATGCGCCCGGACCTCGTCACGTTCTGTGCCGGGGGCAACGACATCATCGGCTGGTCCTGCGACGTCGACGACCTCGCCGCCCGTTTCGACGCCGCGCTCGGCCGGCTGGTCGCGACCGGCGCCGAGGTCCTGATCTTCACCGGGTTCGACCTGCGCCGGATGCACCCGCTCATCCGCAGGCTGCGCGGGCGCATCGCCTGCTACAACGAGGACATGCGGGCCGCGGCCGAACGCCACGGCTGCCGGGTCGTCGACCTGTGGGCGATGGACTGCCTGGCCGACCCGCGGGCGTGGGGCCCGGACCGGCTGCACCTGGTGCCGCACGCGCACGAGCGCGTCGCCTGGCGCGTGCTGGAGACCCTGGGCGAGCCGGCACCGGACTGGCGCGGGCCATGGCCGGACGCGGCGGGCGTGCCGGTCCGGTGGACGTCGCGGCAGGCCGACGACCTGCGCTGGGTCGCCCACCACGTCATGCCGTTCCTCGGCAAGCGGCTGCGCGGAACCCACACCTGGGACACCTACCGCGCCAAGCGCCCGGAGCTCGCGCCGCTGCGGCGGGCCTCGGCCTGAGCCGACCGGGCGCATCCCGCGGGACGCGCCCGGCTCCCGCTCAGCGCACCGGCGTGTGGTCCCGGGCCCCGATGTGGGCCGGACGCGGGCGCGGCGCGGCGTACGGCGCGACGCAGGCGTTCTCGACGCTGTTGAACACCAGGAAGATGTTCGAGCGCGGGTACGGGGTGATGTTGTCCCCCGACCCGTGCATGCAGTTGGAGTCGAAGAACGTGGCGCCGCCCGCGTCGCCGGTCATCATCGCGATGCCGTGCCGCTGGGCCAGCTTCGAGATGGACTCCGGGTCGGGGGTGCCGATCTCCTGCTCCGTCAGCGACGTCAGGTGGTAGTCCTCCGGCGTCTCGCCGACGCAGGACACGAAGGTCCGGTGCGAACCCGGCATGATCATCAGGCAGCCGTTGAACGCGTGGTTGTCGGTCAGCGAGATCGAGCAGCTGACCGCGCGCGGGCCGGGCATGCCGTCCTCGGCGTGCCAGGTCTCGAAGTCGGAGTGCCAGAAGAAGCCCCCGCCGCCGAGCCCGGGCTTGTAGTTGATGCGGCTCTGGTGGACGTACACGTCGGAGCCGAGGATCTGGCGGGCCCGCGACAGCACCCGCTCGTCGCGCACCAGCCGGCCGATCGCCTCGGAGATCCGGTGGACCTCGAAGATCGAGCGGACCTCGTCGGAGGCCTTCTCGACGATGCAGCGCTCGTCGGCGCGGACCTCGGGGTCGTGGGCGAGCCGGTCCAGCTCGGCCTGGTACTCCACGATCTCGTCGGCCGTCAGCAGGCCCGGCACCTGCACGAAGCCGTCGCGCTCGTGCGCCTCGAGCTCCTGGGCGCCGAACATGCCGGCGCTCGCCCTCGCGCCCCACACGGTGGGCTCGGCGCGGTCGATGAAGGCGGGGGTGTTCGAGACGCGTGTCGGGTAGCGGTCACCCGCGGTACGTGCGGGACGCGGTTCGTCGGTGCCGACCGGTGCGGCCATGGACCCTCCTGTGAGTCGCTGTGTGCTCGGTTCCCTTTCGACGGGTGTCGTGTGAACGACCGCGAGGGGCGTTCCCGCTGCAGCTCAGCGGAAACGCCCCTCGCGGAGTCGGTCTCGGTGTTGTCGCTCAGTCCTCGGTGACCAGCGGGTACACGCCGTTCTCGTCGTGTACCTCGCGGCCGGTGACCGGCGGGTTGAAGACGCACACGCACGTGATGGTGGTCTTCGGGCGGAGCTGGTGCTTCTCGTTGCCGCTCAGCACGTAGATCGAGCCCGGCTTGAGCTGGTACGTGACGTCGTTGTCCTTGTCGTAGAGCTCGCCCTCACCCTCGGTGATGAAGACGGCCTCGATGTGGTTCGCGTACCAGAAGTCGTTGATCGTGCCGGCCTGCAGCGTCGTCTCGTGGACCGAGAAGCCGACCTTGTCGTTGGCGAGCACGATGCGCTTGCTGCGCCACTGGCCGTTCTCGGACTCGACGTCGCGGTCGGTTCCGGTGATCTCGTCGATGGTGCGGACGATCATGTGGGTATCAGCTCCCGATGACGGTCTTGACGGACTCGGCGATGATCCCAAGACCCTCGTCGAGCTCGTCGTCGGTGGTGGTGAGCGGGGCGAGGAGCTTGAGGACCTCGTCGTTCGGGCCGGCGGTCTCGAGCAGCAGACGGTGCTCGAAGGCCTTGGCGGCCACCTTCTCGGCGAGCCCCTCGCCCTCGAACTGGATGCCCCGGGCCATGCCACGGCCCTTGGTGAACATCTCGGTGCCCTGGTTGTCACCGATGATCTTGTTGAAGGCCTCCTCGACCTTCTCCCCCTTGCGGAGGGTCTCCTTCTCCAGTGTGTCGTCGGTCCACCAGTTGCGCAGCGTGTGCGTGGCGGTGACGAACGCCGGGTTGTTGCCGCGGAACGTGCCGTTGTGCTCGCCCGGGCCCCACTGGTCGTACTCGGGCTTGATGAGCACGAGGGCCATCGGCAGGCCGTAGCCGGAGATCGACTTGGAGATCGTGACGATGTCCGGCTCGATGCCGGCGATCTCGAAGGAGAAGAACGGGCCGGTGCGGCCACAGCCCATCTGCACGTCGTCGACGATCATCAGGATGCCCTTGCGGGTGCACAGCTCGCGCAGGCCCTGCAGCCACTCGACGCGGGCCGGGTTCAGCCCGCCCTCGCCCTGCACGGTCTCCACGATGACCGCGGCCGGCTCGTTGAGGCTGGAGCCGGTGTCGTCGAGCACCTTCTCGAACCACAGGAAGTCGGGCATCTTGCCGTCGAAGTAGTTGTCGAACGGCATCGGCGTGGAGTGGACCAGCGGGATGCCGGCGCCGCCGCGCTTCATCGAGTTGCCGGTGACCGACAGCGCACCCAGCGTCATGCCGTGGAACGCGTTGGTGAAGTTGATGAGCGCTTCCTTGCCCGTGATCTTGCGGGCGAGCTTCAGCGCGGACTCGACGGCGTTGGCGCCGGTCGGGCCGGGGAACTGCACCTTGTACTGCAGGCCGCGCGGCTTGAGGACGATGTCCTCGAACGTGGTCAGGAACTCGCCCTTGGCCGTGGTGTACATGTCCAGGCCGTGGGTGATGCCGTCGCGGGTCAGGTACTCCAGCAGCGGCTTCTTGAGCACCTCGGGGTTGTGCCCGTAGTTCAGGGCGCCCGCACCGCCGAAGAAGTCGAGGTAGGAGTTGCCGTCGACGTCGGTCAGGCGGCTCCCCTTCGCCGTGTCGAAGACGACGGGCCAGTTACGGCAGTAGCTCCGGACCTGGGACTCGAGATCCTCGAAAACGGTCATGTGTTCCCACCCTTGTCTGCTGCGATCGGGCCGATGACGTACAGGTCTTCCGGCTCGTGCTCGTCACCGAGCAGGTCCGGACCGAAGAGGTCCTCCCGCTCGATGGTCGTGTCGTGGCGCTCGGCGAACTTCGTGAACAGCCGGATCGACGACGCGTTGTCCGGCGTGATGGTGGTCTCCATCCGCTCGGTCCCCGCCTCCGCGACCGCCTGGTCCCACGCGGCGTCCAGCATCCGGCCGGCCAGCCCGGCTCCCCGCGCGACCGGGTCGACGCACACCTGCCAGATCAGCAGGGCGCCGTTCTCCGGGCGCAGGTAGCCGGTCACGTAGCCGACCGCGCGGCCGTCGTCGCGCCGGGCGATGACCGAGGTGCGCGCGAAGTCGCGGCACCACAGGACGTAGGCGTAGCGGGAGTTCGCGTCCAACGTGCGCGACTCCACCGCCAGCCGCCACATCTCCACCCCGTCGGACGGGACCGGCGCACCGATCTCGTACGAATGGTCACCGTCGGCGTCCTGGGCGTTCCGGGACCCGGCGGTGCCGGAGTCCCGGGGCGCGGCCCCGGACGCCCGAGGAGGAGCCTGCTCGGGAGCGGTCATGACAGGCGAGATTAGTGGCGCTCGACGTGCGTCGCAGCCGCTGACGGCCCGGGGCCGCCCCGGGCACCGTGATCCACGTGAGCGGCGTCACGGTGTCGCACGGATCGGGCGGATCCGGCGTACTCCCAGCAAGACGCCGTGATCAGCAGGTCCGGAGCCGGGTGCGGACGAGTCCCGGTGGGGCCGTCCGGAGGCCGGACGTAACCCTCGCCACGCTCCGCGACGACACCGCCGCACATTCGGCCAATCGTGCGGATGCACTTGCATCTGCACCGGGGCCGGGTGACGATGGGATCTCCGCCCAACCGTGCCCGGAGGAGCAGTCGTGTCGGTGACATCCGCCAGCCCGCGCCCCGGGGCCGTCCCCACCACCCCCGGCGACGAGCAGAGCGTCACCGTCACCTGTGCCCGGGACGGGCGCAGCCACGTCGTCGCGCACGCGGTGCTCGCCGACTCCCTCGCCGCAGGCACCGGGCACTGCACCGCCGTCTGCGGGCACGTCGTGCTGCCGGCCTCGCTCGCCTCCCCGCCCGGGGACGGCTGCCTGCTCTGCGCCGAGACCTCCGGGGTCGGGCGCCGCGCCCGCCGGCGCGCCCGGCTCGGCTTCGGCCGCGCGTCGCGCGCCGCCTCCTGACCGACCTCCCCGGCCGCAGCCGGTCCGTTCCCCACCCCCGGCCGGGCCCCGACCCGGACCGGCGGGGTCCCCGCCGGGTGCGGCTCAGCGCCCGCCGGAGACGTCGAGCACCGCGCCGGTGACGTAGCTGGCCTCGTCCGACAGCAGCCAGGCGATCGCCGTCGCGACCTCGCGGGGGTGCCCGGCGCGCCCCATCGGGATCGACGGCGCCATCCGCTCGATGCGGCCCGGCTCGCCCGCCCGCGCGTGGAAGTCGGTGTCGAGCAGGCCCGGGCGCACGGCCGCCACCCGGATCCCGTCGGCGGCGACCTCCTTCGCCAGCCCCACGACCAGCGACTCCACCCCGGCCTTGGCCGCGGCGTAGTCGTTCCACTCGTCGGGCGAGCCGAGGACCGCCGCCCGCGACGTGACGTGCACCAGCACGCCGCCGGCGCCGCCGTAGCGGGTGGACATGCGGTGCACCGCCTCGCGCGAGCAGAGCAGCGCCGCGCGCAGGTTGAGCGCCAGGACCTCGTCGATCCGGGCGTCGCTCATGTCCTCCAGGCGCTGGCGCGACGGGGCACCGCCCGCGTTCGCGACCACCCCGGTCAGCGGCGACGGCATCGCCGCGGCGGCGTCGAAGAGCTGCTCGACGCCCGCGGTGCGGGTCACGTCGGCGGCGACGGCCTCGGCGTGCACGCCGGCCGCGCGGCACTCCGCGACCACGGCCGCGGCGTCGTCGGGCGAGGCCCGGTGCCCGAGCAGGACGTCGTGACCGCGGGCGGCCAGCAGCCGGGCGGTGGCCGAGCCGACCCCCCGGCTCGCGCCGGTGACCAGCACCGTCACGACAGCACCGGCACGACGAGCACCCTCACGGCGGCACCGGTCACGCGGTCAGCCGCGGGTCTCGGGGCCGGCCTCCGGGCGCGAGGTGTCGCGCGCGCCGGGCTCGTGGAGCCCGGAGTCGGCCCGGCGGCCGGACTCGATCTCCCCGGCACGCTCGTCGTCGTCGCGCAGGCCGCGCATCTCGCTCTTCAGGATCCGGCTGGACCGCCCGACCGACCGGGCCATCTCCGGCAGCTTCTTCGCGCCGAACAGCAGGACCAGTACGACCAGCACGATCAACCAGTGGGTGGGGCTCAGTGCGCCCATGACAGCCTCCTCGCTCGCCGACGGGATCAACGAACGATCCCCCGCCGGGGTTCCGCCCACAAGAGTTCTCCGCCGGGCACGGACCCTGACGGTTCGGTCACCGACCGTTGATACCGCACGGCCGGAACGGTTTGGATGAGGGTGACGACCGCGCGCGGCACCGGCGCCGCCCGGCACGAAGGAGCTGATCCGTGCAGCCGACCGCTCTCGCGGCCTCCCAGGACTCCGAGCACCCCGCCGTCGCTCTCGACCCGGTCGACCTGGCCCGGTACCCGCTGCACCGGCCGGACTCGCCGGCGTGGCGGGACGCGGTCCGCACGGCCCGCGCGCAGCTCGACGCCGACGGCTGCGCCGTGCTCCCCGGGTTCGTCCGGGCGTCCTGGCGGGACCGGCTGCGCACCGAGGGCGAGGCCGTCGCGCCGCGTGCGCACCACGAGACCGCCGTGGTGAACGTCTACAACACCGACCCCGACCCGTCGCTGCCCGACGACCACCCCGCGCGGCTGGCGATGGAGCGCGGCAACGCCTTCGTCGCGCGGGACCGGATCCCGGACTCGGCGCTGGTGCACCGGCTCTACCCGCTGCCCGCCTTCCGGGCCTTCCTCGCCGCCTGCGTCGGGGTGCCCGAGCTCCACGAGCTGGCCGACCCGCTGGCCGGGCTGTGCCTCAACGTCGTCGCCGGCGGGCGCTCGCACCCCTGGCACTTCGACACCAACGAGATCGCGATCAGCCTGCTGACCCGCGCACCCGAGGCGGGCGGGGAGTTCGAGTACTGCCCCGACATCCGCAGCGCCGAGGCGGAGAACACCGCCGCCGTCGCCGACGTCCTGCACGGGCGGGGCGGTGACCGGGTCCGGCGGCTGGTGCTGCGGGCCGGGGACCTGCAGCTGTTCCGCGGCCGCTACTCGCTGCACCGCGTCACCGAGGTGCGCGGGTCCACCGCCCGGCACACCGCGATCTTCTCCTACAGCGCGCGGCCGGGCGTGGTGGGCAGCGCGGTGCGGACCCGGCAGCTGTTCGGGCGGACACTGCCCGAACACGGGGGGTCGCGCAGCGTGCGTGTCGACGGGCTGATGGACTGATCGCCGTGACCTCGACTTTCGCGGCCGACGACGACCTGCCGAAGGTGCCGCTGCCGACCCTGTCCGCCTCCGTGGACCGGTTCCTGCAGTGGTGCGCCCCGCTGCTCACCCCCGACGAGCTGGCCCGCACGACCGAGGCCGCCCGTGCGCTGCTCGTCCCGGGCGGGACGGCCGCCACGCTGCAGGCCGACCTCGAGCGGTTCGACGCGGCCCCGTCGACGTACTCGTGGCTCGACGAGTTCTGGCCGTCGCGCTACCTGGGGCGGCGCGACCGGATCGCGCTCAACGCGAACTTCTTCTTCCTGTTCGGGCCGGGGTCGCCCGACCCGTGCGAGCGGGCCGCGGAGCTCACCGTCGCCGCGCTCGGGCACAAGGCCGACCTCGACGCCGGGACGTTCCCGCCGCTGGTCAACCGGGACGTGCCGCAGTCGATGGACCAGAGCAGGCACATCTTCTCCACCACCCGCGTCCCGGGCGCGGTGCAGGACTCCGTCCGCACCCCCTACAGCGACGCGTGGCCGGGCCCGTCGACCGAGCGGCACGTCGTCGTGCTGCACCGCGGCCGCATCCACCGCCTCGACGTGCTCGGCCCGGACGGCGCCGCGCACACCGTCGAGGAGATCGCCGGCGCGCTGCGCGACATCCGCGCCGCGCACCCCGATCGCGCCGCGGTCGGCGACGCCGTCGGTGCGCTGACCACGCTGGCCCGGGCCGAGTGGGCGGAGGTGCGGGACCGCCTCACCGGGCTGGACCCGGCCAACGCCGAGGCCGTCGACCTCGTCGAGCGGGCGCTGCTCGCGATCTGTCTGGACGAGCACGACCCGGTCGACGAGCAGGACGCCGCCCGCGTCCTGCTGGCCGGTGACGCCGGCGACCGCTGGTTCGACAAGGCGCTGTCGATCGTGGTGCTCGCCGACGGCACCGCGGGGGTCAACATCGAGCACTGCGAGCTCGACGGGACCACCGTGCTGACCCTGGTCGACGCGATGTTCGCCGACCCGGTCGCGACGCACGCCGAGCGCCTCGGCGCCCGCGCGCAGGGCGCCCCGGCGCACGCCGAGCTGCGCGTCGTCCTCGACGACGACCTGCGTGCCACCACGGCACGCGCGCACGACGAGTTCGCCGCGTTCCTCGACGCCACCGCCACCGAGCTCGTCGCGTTCGACGACTTCGGCGCCGACGACGCCAAGGCCCTGAAGTGCTCGCCCGACGCGTTCGTGCAGGCCTGCTACCAGGTCGCGCACCGCCGGGCCAAGGGCGTCACCGGCGCCACCTACGAGTCGATCGCGACCCGGCAGTTCCGCCGCGGCCGCACCGAGGCCATGCGGGTGATCACCCCGGAGATGGTCGCGTTCGTCGACACGATGCAGGACCCGCAGGCCTCCGCGGAGGACCGGGTCGCGACCTTCCGCGCCGCCGCCGCGGCCCACGGGACGCGGGCCCGGCAGTGCCAGCAGGGCGACGCACCCGAGCAGCACCTGTGGGAGCTGGAGTGGGTCCAGCGCCGCCGGGGGGCCGAGCTGGGGGCCACCGAGCCGCTCGCGGTGTTCGACTCCCCCGGCTGGACGATCATGCGCGACGACTGGCTGTCGACCAGCTCCGCGCCGTCGCACAACGTCGGCTGGTTCGGGTTCGGCTCGACCAGCTCGCGCTGCATCGGCGTCGCCTACGTCCTGCTCCCGGACCGCTTCCACGTGCACCTGTCCACCCCCGCCGACCAGGCCGAGGGGATGCACGCGTTCGCCCGGGAGCTGCGTGCGGCCGTCACCGAACTCGGTGGGCTGCTGCGCAGCTCGTGAGTACCGTCCGTGGCCATGGCGCCGGTCCCCCCGCACGAGCGGTTCCTCGTCACCGGTAGCTCGGGGCATCTCGGCGAGGCCCTGGTCCGGACCCTGCGCGACGCCGGCACCGGCGTCACGGGGCTGGACGTGCGGGCCTCGCCGTGGACCGACGTCGTCGCCTCGCTGACCGACCGCGACGCGCTGCGGGCGGCGCTGGCGGGGGTCACGCACGTGCTGCACACCGCGACGCTGCACAAGCCGCACGTGGGGACGCACTCGCGGCCCGAGTTCGTCGGGACCAACGTCGCGGGCACGCTCGCGGTACTGGAGGAGTCCGCGTCGGCGGGCGTGCGCGGGGTGGTGTTCACCTCCTCGACCAGCGCGTTCGGCCGGGCGCTGACCCCGCGGCCGGGTGGGCCGGCGACCTGGATCGACGAGTCCGTGGTGCCCCGGGTGCGCAACGTCTACGGCGCGACGAAGACCGCGGCCGAGGACCTGTGCGAGCTGGCGTCGCTGGACCCGGGGCTGCCGGTCGTGGTGCTGCGGACCTCGCGCTTCTTCCCCGAGGCCGACGACCGCGAGGAGGTCCGCGCGCGCCACCGGGACACCGCGCTCAAGCTCGTGGAGTTCTGCCACCGGCGGGTGGACGTCGCCGACGTCGTCTCCGCGCACCTGGCCGCGGCGCGCCGGGCCCCGGAGCTGGGCTTCGCCCGCTACGTCGTCAGCGCGCCGAGCCCGTTGCGCCGCGCGGACCTGCCCGAGCTGGGCCGGGACCCGGCAGCGGTGCTGCGGCGGCGGGCGCCGGCGCTCGCGTCGCTGCTCGCCGAGCGCGGCTGGGCGGTGCCGCCGGTGGACCGCGTCTACTGCGCGGACCGTGCGGTCGCCGAGCTGGGGTGGACCCCCGTGTGGGACGTGGACGCCGTCACCGCCCGGGTGCGCGCGGGCGGGCCGCCGCGCAGCCCGCTGGCCGAGGCGGTCGGCGCGAAGGGCTACCACGCTGCGCCAACCGGCGTGTACACGCGGTGACATCACCTCGCCGGACCGGGTGACTGTGGGTCGGGAGGGCTAACGGAGTGGGTACGACCGGCGGTAGACGTGACACAGCACGTGTCGCCGCCCGCCGACACCGCCGCCGTTCCACCCCGGAGGTCCCGCCATGACCGGCCCGCAGCACCGTCCCAGCCCCGGCCCCCGCGGCGACGACCGGGACGGTGCACGGCCGTCGCCGTCCCCGTCGCCGCGACCGCGCCACGGCTTCGACGAGGACGCGTTCCCCGAGGACTCCTACCAGGGCGGATACCCGGACCTGCGCGGGTCGCGGCCGGTGGAGCGGGCGACGCCGACCGACCCGGAGGGCTTCGGGGAGCTCTACGGCGGCACCGGGCCCCAGCCGTCGGTCGGGCCGACTGCGTACGCGGCGCCGGTGCGCTACGAGGGCTACGGCGCCGCCGTGCCCGCGGGGACCCCGCAGCGGCCCGCCGACGACGCCGGGTACGGGCGGGCGTCGCACCGCATGCCCGAGGCGGCGCAGGAGGAGACCGGGTACGACCGCGGCCGCGCCGCGTACGGCGAGTACGGCGACCCGGAGTCGCGGGGCGGTACGGCCATCGACGGCGGCCCGCCCTACGCCGGCGCGGCGATCGGGTACCGCGGCTCGGGGTACGTGTCCTCCGGCGCGCCGGTCGCCCCGGCCGACCCCGCGGACGCCCCCTACGACCAGGACGCCCCCGCCGAGCCGTCCCCGGCGGCGCAGCGCCACGACGACGCGGACCCGGCCGGGGCCGGGCCGCGGTACGGGACGCCGGGCTCCGGCGCCGCGCAGCCGTACGCGGCCGGGCCCGGCACCGCGGGCGGCGGGACCGCCGTCGCCGAACGGACCGGTGTCACCGACGAGCCCGCGGCACCCACCGGGTCCTCGGCCGTCCCCGCGCCGCGCACGCCGTCCGACCCCGGTGGGCGCCGCCCCGCGACGGTCGCCGAGGCCGCGGCCGCCCGGTTCGGCGGCCGGGGCACCCCCGCACCCTCCGCCGCCGCCGTCGACTCCGGCGCCGAGGCCACCGGGCCGAACGCCACGGCGGGCCGGGCCGGGCGCGTGCCCGCACCGGGCGCGGGCACGGCCGTCACCGTCGCGCGGGACCCGAGGGCGCTCACCGTGCTGCGGGTGGTCACCTACGTGCTGGTGTCGCTGTGCTGCCTGGTGTTCCTCGCGTCGGTCGTCTACGGCGTGGTGCTGTGGTTCGAGCTGCGCGGCGCGCTGGGGGCGTCCCCGCTGTTCGGCGGGTCGCCGGCCGGGACCTTCTGACCGGCGCGGCTCACGGCTCGGCGAGCCACGCCCAGGACAGCGCGGGCAGGTGGGCGCGGCCGGCCTCGACGCGGACCGGTCCGTCGGAGGACAGGACCGTGTCCAGGCCGGTGACCAGGGCGGCGTCCACCGAGGCGGGCCGGTCCGCGACGTTGACCAGCCCGACGAACCGGCCGCTGCGCGGGTGCCGTCGCGCCCAGCCGAGCACGGCGGGGTCGTCGAGGTCCAGCACGTGCACCGGCGCCGACGCGTGCAGCGCGGGCAGCTCGGCGCGGACCGCGGCGAAGCCGGTGAGCGCGGCGAACACCCGGCCCTCGACGGTCGCGGGGTCGTAGCGGCGTGCGAACGCGGCCCCGTCCATCGGGGGCCGGTGCATCCACCGGTTGTCCGCGGCGCGCTCGGGGTCGGCGCGGTAACCGGTGTCGTTGGCGAGCGCGAGCTCGTCGCCCATGTAGAGCAGCGGGACACCGCCCCAGGCGTAGGTGACGGCGTGCAGGAGCAGCAGCCGTCGCACGCCGGCGTCGAGGGCGTCCCGGTCGCGGCGGGCGCGGGCGTCGTCGATGCCGCAGAGCGCGGCGGCGCTGCCGGAGACGCGGGCGTCACCGGTCGCGGGGTTCTCCTGGAACAGCGCGCCGCGGGCGAAGCTGCCGGGGAAGCGCCCGGAGAAGAAGTCGTTGAGGAACCGGCGGTGCGACGGCCCGTCCCAGCCGACGGCGGCGGCGTCGACGTCGGAGACGGCCCAGCCGATGTCGTCGTGGCAGCGCACGTAGGTCGCCCAGGCCGTCGTCGCGGGGGCGGGGGCCATCCGGCGCAACGCGTGCGCGGCGAGCCGGGCGTCGCGGGTGGCCAGGCTCGACCACAGCATCACCATCAGCTGGTTGTGGTAGGCCAGCTCGCACTCGGGCCGGTATCGCTCGTGGGCGCCGAGGTAGCCGACGAGGTCGTCCGGCGCGACGATCGCCTCGGCCTTGAAGACCACCGCGGGGGCGGCGATCCGGGTGAGCGCGTGCAACGCCTGCAGGACGTCGTGCGCCTCGGGCTGGTTCTGGCAGTTCGTGCCGAGCCGCTTGCCGAGGAACGGTGCCGCGTCCATCCGCAGCACCTCGACCCCGCGCCCGGCCAGGGTGAACACGGTGCCGAGCATCGCGGCGAAGACCTCGGGGCAGGTCCAGTCGAGATCCCACTGGTAGTCCCAGAACGTCGTCCACACCCAGCCGCCGCGGCCGCCGTCCGCCTCCGGGACCCAGGTGAACGAGCCCGGTGACCGGTCGGGGAAGACGTCGGGGATCGTCGCCTCCCAGGCGTCGGGCATCTCCCGGTCGGGGTAGCAGGTGTAGAAGCCGGCGTAGCGCGGGTCGCCGGCCAGCCAGCCGCGGGCCCACGGGTGCTCGGCGGCGGTGTGGTTGAGCACGAGGTCGACGCACAGGCTCATGCCGCGCTCGCGCAGCGCCCCGGCGAGGGACTCCAGGTCGTCCATGGTGCCCAGGCGCGGGTCGACGGCGGTGTAGTCCGCGACGGCGTAGCCGCCGTCGTTCTCCCCCTCCCGCGGCTTGAGCAGCGGCATCAGGTGCAGGTAGCGCACCCCGAGGTCGGCGAGGTGGTCGAGCCGGGTGCGGACGCCGCGCACGGTGCCGGCGAAGCGGTCGGTGTAGGCGACGTAGCCGACGGTGCGGGGGTCCTGGAACCAGTCGTCGCCGACCTCGCGGCGGCGGTCGAGCTCGCGCAGCGCGCGGGGGCGCGCGGCCGCGGCGGCCAGCGCGGCGCGGACCAGCCGGGCGGTGAGCTCGCCGGTGTCGGCCGTGGCGCCGTAGAGGGCGTCCAGCGGCAGGTGCGCGTCGGCGTACCAGCGCTCGGTGCGGGCGAGGAACCCGGCGGCCTCGATCGGGTCGAGGACGGCCCGTGCCTCGGTGCTCAGCCCGGGAAGCAGGTCGTGCAGGGCGGCCCGGGCGCGGCGGTGGCGCTCGGAGTCGGGCCGGGCGCGGACGGCGTCGCCCGCGGTGCTCGTGCTGATCACCGCGCCATCCTGCCGAACGGGACGCCGGCTGTCAGTGCGCGGGGAGCACCTGCGATCCGCGGCCCGCGGCGCGCCGGGGTCCACCGCCGTAGGCTGGCGACCACCCCGACAGAACGGACGAAGGCCCCGTGAAGACCCGCGTCGCCCCGGCCCTGGGGGTGCTCCTGGTGCTGGCCCTGCTCGCCGGTGGGCTCGTGTGGTTCGCCGGTAGCCGCGGGTTCACCCCCGACGACCTGCGCGAGCTGGTCGACCCGGCCCCGCCGGAGCAGTGCGACCAGCCGGACCCGACGACGGCGGGCTGTCTCACCCCGTCCGCGCTGCGCCTGCACGACGCGCTCGTCGGGCGGTTCGGCGAGCCGGGGCCGGAGGCGCCGGTGCGGGCGGTCACGTGCTGGTCGGAGCACGCGTGGAACCCGTCGAGCGACCACCCCGCGGGCCGGGCGTGCGACGCGTTCCCCGCCCGCTACGGCGAGTTCCCCGCCGGGCAGGACCTGGAGGACGGCTGGGCGGTCGCGAACTGGGCCCGCGAGAACGCCGCCGAGCTGCGGGTCCGGTACGTGATCTGGCAGGGCCGCATCTGGTACCGCGGCACCGGGGACTCCGGTGAGGGCCGCGAGAACTGGGGGCGGCCCTACGACGGCGGCGGCGTGTACGACCCGGCGGACGCCACCGGCGGGCACTACGACCACGTCCACGTCAGCGTCCGCCGGTGAGCACCCCGCTCACAGCACGTGGTGGCCGTACATCTCGCCCAGCGGGTCGGCGATGAGCTCGATGCGGGCGCCGTCGGGGTCGCGGAAGTAGACCGAGACACCGGAGTGCACCTCGTGCTCGACGCCGGCCTCGGCCAGCCGCGCGACGACCGCGTCCCAGGTCGAGGGCTCCACGCTGATCGCGACGTGGTGCAGCCCGCCGAGAACCTCGGCGTAGGGGCCGACGTCGAGCCCCGGGAAGTCGAAGAACGCGAGCAGGTTCCCGTTGCCGATGTCGAAGAAGAAGTGCGACGAGCCCGGGTAGTCCCGGTTCTCGATCAGCTCGGTGAGCGGGAAGCCCAGCACGTCCTGGTAAAAGCGCACGGTGGCCTCGACGTCCGAGCTGACCAGCGCGGTGTGGTGCAGGCCGCGGGCGGTCGAGGCCGGCCGCTCCCCCGCCGGCTTCAGGTGGGCGGAACGGATCCGGTCGCGCGCGGCGTCGAGGGCGGCGGTGTCGGTGGGGGTGCCTGTGTCGGTCATGGTGGTCAGCCCTTCAGCAGTGCGGTGAAGTCGGGGACGTCGGCGAACAGGTCGGTGCGGGTGGCCGGCGGCCGGGCGGCGACGGCGTCGGCCAGCTCGCCCGCGGCCCGCGCGACGCGACTCTCCAGTGTGGTGCCCACCGCGGTCGCGCCCCAGTCCTCGGGCGCGGCGAACACCGCGGTCGGGACCGTCGCGGCCCGCAGGTACGCGAACAGCGGGCGCATCGCGTGCTCCAGGGCCAGCGAGTGCCGCGCCGTGCCGCCGGTCGCGGCGAGCAGCACCGGGGTGCCGGTGAGCGCGTCGCGGTCCAGGACGTCGACGAAGGTCTTGAACAGCCCGCTGTAGGACGCCGAGAAGATCGGCGTCACGGCGACGACGGCGTCCGCCGCGGCCACCGACTCCAGCACCGGCGCCAGCGCGGTGTTCAGGAAGCCGGCGACCAGGTGGTCGGCGAGGTCGCGGGCGTGCTCGCGCAGCTCCACGACCTGCACCTGCGTCCGCTCGCCCCGGTCGGCCAGTGCGGCCGTGACCGCGGCGGCGAGGCGGTCGGCCAGCAGCCGGGTCGACGACGGCGTCGACAGCCCGGCGGTGAGCACGACGATCCTGCGGGTGGTCATCACGCGACCTCCTTCTCCTGCGTGGCGACGCCCTCGGTGCCGGCCGCGTCGCGGGCGGCGACCAGGGAGGCGTGGGTCGGCGCGTCCGGCACACCGGGCGCGCGCAGCGCGGCGAACTCGCGGCGCAGCACCGGCACGACCTCCTCGCCCAGCAGGTCGAGCTGCTCCAGCACGGTCTTCAGCGGCAGGCCCGCGTGGTCGATGAGGAACAGCTGGCGCTGGTAGTCGCCGACGTAGTCACGGAAGCCCAGTGTCCGCTCGATGACCTGCTGCGGGCTGCCGACGGTCAGCGGGGTCTCGCGGGTGAAGTCCTCCAGCGAGGGCCCGTGCCCGTAGACCGGGGCGTTGTCGAAGTACGGCCGGAACTCGCGCACCGCGTCCTGGCTGTTGCGGCGCATGAACACCTGGCCACCGAGGCCGACGATCGCGCGCTCGGCCGGTCCGTGACCGTGGTGCTCCCAGCGCGTGCGGTAGAACTCGACCATCCGCTTCGTGTGCGACGCCGGCCAGAAGATGTGGTTGTGGAAGAAGCCGTCGCCGTAGTAGGCGGCCTGCTCGGCGATCTCGGGGCTGCGGATCGAGCCGTGCCACACGAACGGCGCGACGCCGTCGAGCGGGCGCGGGGTCGAGGTGAAGCCCTGCAGCGGGGTGCGGAAGTGCCCCTCCCAGTCGACGACCTCGGTGTCCCACAGCTTCCGCAGCAGCGCGTAGTTCTCGACCGCCAGGTTCAGGCCCTGGCGGATGTCCTGGCCGAACCACGGGTAGACCGGGCCGGTGTTGCCGCGGCCGAGCATGAGGTCGACGCGGCCGCCCGCCACGTGCTGCAGCATCGCGAAGTCCTCGGCGATCTTCACCGGGTCGTTCGTGGTGATCAGCGTGGTCGAGGTGGACAGCTGCAGGGTCTCGGTGACGCCGGCGAGGTAGCCGAGCGTGGTGGTCGGCGACGAGGAGAAGAACGGCGGGTTGTGGTGCTCGCCGATCGCGAAGACGTCGAGCCCGACCTGCTCCGCGTGCTTCGCGATGGTCAGGACGTCCTGGATCCGCTGGGCCTCGGTCGGCGTGCGGCCGGTCGTCGGGTCCGGCGTGACGTCGCTGACCGTGAAGACTCCGAACTGCACGGCTTCCTCCTCTGCTCGTCGACGGACCGTTTGTTGATCCGTCATCTACATCGTGCAGCAACGTAGGTGACGCGTCAACTATTCCGGTAGGGTGGCATCCGTGACACGGTGGCTGGACGAGCGCGAGCAGGCGGCCTGGCGAGGGCTGCTCCGGATGCAGGCCCGCCTGCAGGGCGAGCTGCACCGGCGGCTGCAGGCCGGGTCGGGGCTCTCGCTCACCGACTTCGACGTGCTGGTGGCCCTGACCGACCGGCCCGACGAGCGGTGCCGGGTGCTGGAGCTGGCGACGCTGCTGGAGTGGGAGAAGAGCAGGCTCTCCCACCATCTGGCCCGGATGCAGAAACGCGGCCTCATCGCCCGCGAGGAGTGCGACGACGACGGCCGCGGCAACTACGTCGTGCTCACCGCGGCGGGCCGGGCGGCGATCGAGGCCGCCGCGCCGGGGCACGTGGAGACCGTGCGGGAGCTGGTCTTCGACGCCCTCTCCGACGACGACGTGGCCGCGCTGACCCGGATCACCGCCGCCGTGCAGGCCCGGCTCGACGGCCGCGACCCCCGCTGATCGCGTTCCGCGGAACGCGCGACGGCCCGCACCGGGCGTCGCCGGTACGGGCCGTCGTGAGCGGGACCGCGATCGGAACAGCAGGTCAGGGCACCAGGATGGCGCGACCCCTGACCTTCCCGGCGTCGAGGTCGTCGAGCGCGGACTGGAAGTCGTCCAGGGCGTAGGTGCTCGTGTGCAGGGTGACCCGGCCGCGGGCGGCCAGCTCCATCAGGTCGCAGAGATCGTTGTAGGACCCGACCAGGTTGCCGACCACGTTCACCTCGGCCGAGATCAGGTCGATCGTCGGGACGTCGACGTTCTCCCCGTAGCCGACCACGTGGTAGTCCCCCGCGCGCCGGGTCATCTCCAGGCCCTGCGCGGTGGAGCCGCCCTCGCCGACGAAGTCGATCACGGCCTCGGCGCCGTTCCCGCCGGTGCGCGACAGGACCTCGTCGACCTGCCCGCCGTCGGCGACGATGCCGTCGTCGGCGCCGATCTGCAGCGCCAGCTTCACCGCGTCCGGGTTGCGGTCGAGCACGACCAGCCGGGCCGGGGTCAGCGCCTTCAGCACCTGGATGCCGATGTGGCCGAGCCCGCCCGCCCCGATGACGACGCAGGTGTCGCGTGGTCCCAGCCGGCGTGAGGCCTTGGCCGCGGCGTGGTAGGCGGTGAGGCCGGCGTCGGCGAGGGCGGCGACGTCGGCGGGCTGCAGCGACGGGTCCAGCTTGACGACGCTGCGTGCCGAGGTGCGCAGGTACTCGGCGTAGCCGCCGTGGGTGTCGATGCCCGGGAACGCCGAGGCGGTGCAGTGCACGTCGTCGCCGGATCGGCAGGCGCGGCACAGGCCGCAGGTGGCGAGCGGATGCAGGATGACGCCGTCGCCCTCACGGACGTGGGTCACGGCCGACCCCACGGACTCGACCCAGCCCGCGTTCTCGTGGCCGATCGTGTACGGCAGCGCGACCTGGGACTTCTCCGCCCACTGCCCCTCGAGGACGTGCAGGTCGGTGCGGCAGACCCCGGCCCCGCCGATCCGGACGACGACGTCGAACGGGTCGACGACCTCCGGCTTCGGGACCTCGGTCAGCTCCATCGGCCGGTGGTAGCCGACCACCTGTACTGCTCTCACAACACGGATCCCTTCACGGACTCGGGGTAGCGGGTCTTCAGGAGCCCGCGGCAGAAGTGGGCGTTGCCCTCGATGGAGATCCGCACCGAGCGGGCCATCCGCAGCTTCAGCGGGACCTGCTCGGCCGGGTACGGGACGCCGTCGTGGCCGACCAGGACCGGCCGGTCGCCGCCGGTGGGCAGGCCGATCGCCGCGCGGCGGCGCAGCAGGGCGTCGGTGGCCGGGCCCGCGGGCAGGTCGGCCAGCGTGACGCCGTGCAGCGACTCGGGCGTCCGGTCCGGGTCGACCCGCAGCAGCCCGGTCAGCGAGCGCTCCATCGCGGCGGTGTGCGCCTTGCGGCGGAAGGTCTCGCGCAGCTCGTCGAGATCGGACTCGGCCTCGTGCCGGAAGGTGCCCTTGTAGCCGGCGTCGGCGGCCAGCCCGGCGTTGATGAGGTCGGAGTCGTGGTGGTCGTCGAGCTCGACCACGACCTCGCCGGTCCAGTCCAGCGCGGTGAGCACGTCCTTCGCATCCGAGCACATCAGGTAGGCGAAGTTCGGCGCGCAGAACGCGGTGGGCAGGCGCAGGTGCAGGGTGACCCGGTCGCCGTCGACGTCGAGGGAACGGACGAACTCCAGGTCGGTGATCGGCTCGTCCAGCTCGGGGTCGACGACGGCGTCGAGCGCCCGGAACGCCTGGTCAGTGCGCGAGGTGCGGGCGAGGGCGGGGGCGCTCACGACGCCACCGGGACCTCGGTCGGGGTCTCGTCGCGCAGCTGCAGCTCGGCGGGGACCTCGATGTCGTACATCGCCGCGGCGTTGAGACCCAGGATCTTCTTCTTCTGGGCGGTGGTCAGCGGCGCGTACTCGGACAGCTCGTCCGGGATCTCGAAGTCGACGAAGCGCTCGACCAGCCAGCGCGGGGTCCAGATCGCGTAGTCGCTCGAGAACTGGATGCGGTCCTCGCCCAGCCAGTACAGGAGCTCGCCGATGATCTGGCCGAAGTACTTGGGCCGGGTGTGGATGAACGGCATCGCGACGGCCAGGCCGGCGTGCACGTTCGGCTCCTGGGTGGCGATCCAGCAGAAGTCCTCGAGGCGCGGCAGGCCGCAGTGCTCGACGACGAAGTTCAGGTCGGTGAAGTCGGTGGCGACCTTGTCCACGTCGGCGACGTCGAACGCGTCCCGGTCCAGCGGGCGGATGGTGGGGCCCTTGTGGATGTGGATGTTCCGGATGCCCAGCTCCTGGGCCGCCTCGAGGTACTTGTAGGACCAGTGGTCGTCGAGCTTCCAGCCGCGGGACTCGCCGTGCCACTCCGCGGTGTAGAGCTTCACGCCCTTCAGGCCGAAGCGCTTCGCGTCCTCGCGCAGCTGCCGCAGGCCCTGCTCGCCGTTGCGCGGGTCCCAGTGGTGGTTGTAGGTCAGCTTGTCCGGGTGGGCCTGGGCGAGGGCGAAGGCCTCCTCGGTCTGGCCGAACCCGTTGTCGTAGAACTCGCCCAGGTAGGCGGGCTGGAACACCGCGTGGTCGACGTGACCGTCGGCGAACAGGTCCTTCATCAGCCGCTCGCCGCCCTGGTAGAGGTAGTCCTCGTAGGACCAGACCTCGGACTCGGGGCTCAGGTTGCGGTGGTAGTCGTAGAAGCAGTCGATGAACTGCTTGCCGTGGATGTTGCGCTGGTTCTCCGGGCGTGCGTCCCAGAGCGCCACGTGCGCGTCCACGATGAAGTAGGACTCACCGTTCTTCGAGTACATCGTCGTCCCTCTCAGGTCGCGGCGAGGTGGTGGGCACCCCGCGACTGCGCGGGCCGGTGGGGGATCCCGCGTCGAGGGCCGAAGGTAGGAACGGCGGCGCCCCGGCGGTCGTGATCACCGTCTCAACCTGAGACGAGACGGCGTCGCGACGGCGTCGCCGATGTGACACGGTCGTGAGCAGCAGGTACGAGGAGGTACGCGCGATGGGGCAGTCACTGGCTCCGGCCCGGATCTCGGCGTCCTGGGCGCGCAGCGAGACCTACGGCGCCCCCACCGACGCCGTCGACCCGGCGTTCACCGGTGCCGTCGACGACGGCTCGCTGTTCGCCCGGTGCGGCGGCGAGGTGCTCGCCGGGCTGCACGAGGGCCTGCCGGGCGAGCCGATCTCACTGATGCTGACCGACGCCGACGGCATCGTCGTCTCCCGGCTCTGCGACGAGCGCGCCCTGCTCGACGCGCTGGACCGCACCTACCTCGCGCCCGGGTTCGCCTTCGGCGAGCGGGAGGCCGGCACCACCGGGCTCGGCCTGGCCCTGGCCGACCGGGTCCCGTCGCTGGTCCGCGGCGACGAGCACTACTGCACCGGGTTGTGGGGCTACACCTGCGCGGCGGCCCCCGTGCTCGACCCCGTCGACGGGTCGCTGCTCGGCAGCATCAACCTCACCACCTGGTCGCAGCGCTCCGACGGTCTGCTGCTCGCGCTGGCGCGCACCGCCGCCGGTCAGACCTCGGCCCTGATGCTCGCGCACGGACGCGGCGCGAGCCCCCGGCGCGCGCCGCGCGGCGAGGTCTTCCGGGTCGCCCCGCAGCCCGTCGGCGGGACCGCGGCGCTCGGCCCGGCCTGGGCCGCCGCGCTCGACGAGGTCCGCGACGCGCTGCGCGACGGCGCCCGGGTCGGGGTGGTCGGCGAGCCCGGCGCCGGCAAGTCCGCGTTGCTCGCCGCGGCCCTGCGCACCGTCCGCCCGCGGCACCGGGTGCTGCACGCCCGCCCGCCGGCCGCCGAGGACGCGGTGTCCTGGCTGTCGCTGTGGTCCCCGGAGCTGGGCAAGGACGACACCGCGGTCATCGCGGGGCGGGTGCACGAGCTGCCCGCACCCGTCGCGACCCGGCTGTCGGCGCTGGTCCGGTCGCTGCCGCGGGCGTCGCTGAGTGTCACCGCGGGCGACGTCGACGGGATACCGGACGCGCTGTCACGGCTGCTCGACGTCGTCGTCGAGGTGCCGGCGCTGCGCCACCGTCCCGAGGACGTGCCGGTGCTCGCCGCGCACTTCGCCCGCGACGGCGTCACCTTCACCGACGCCGCCGCCCGCGCGCTGCGCACCTACTCCTGGCCGGGCAACGTGGAGCAGCTGCGCCGCACCGTGCGCGACGCCGCCGCCCGCAGCAGCCTCGTCGACGTGCGGCACCTGCCCCCGGAGCTGCTCGCCACCCGATCCGGATCGCTGACCCGGATCGAGTCGCTGGAGCGCGATGAGCTGGTCCGCTGCCTCACCGAGCACGGCATGAGCGTCACCCGGGCCGCGGAGACGCTCGGCATCAGCCGCGCGACGGCGTACCGGCGGGTGCAGCGCTACGGGATCACGACCTCCCGGTGAGACCGTTGCGGCATCATCGGTGCCGTGCCGCAGACGGTCCTGGTCGCCGACGACGACCGCGCGATCCGCGAGTCCCTCACCCGCGCCCTGGAGCTGGAGGGCTACGAGGTCGTGGGCGCCGCCGACGGCGTCGAGGTCCTCACCCGGGTGCGCCGCGACCCGGTCGACGCCCTCGTCCTGGACGTGATGATGCCCGCCCTCGACGGCATCGGCGTGTGCCGCGTGCTGCGCGCCGACGGCGACCGCACACCGGTGCTGATGCTGACCGCCCGGGTCGAGACCCCCGACCGGGTCGCGGGCCTCGACGCGGGTGCCGACGACTACCTGCCCAAGCCCTTCGAGCTCGACGAGCTGCTTGCCCGGCTGCGCGCGCTGCTGCGCCGGGCCGCGCCGGTCGAGGGCGAGCGCGCCGCGGTGCTGGCGGTGGGCGGGCTGCGCGTCGACCCGGCGGCCCGCCGCGCCTGGTGGGAGTCCACCGAGCTGACACTCACCAAGACCGAGTTCGACCTGCTGGAGCTGCTGGTCCGCAACGCGGGGATCGTGCTCGACCACTCCGGCGTCTACCAGCGGATCTGGGGCTACGACTTCGGCGCCGACTCCAAGAACCTCGCCGTCTACGTCGGCTACCTGCGCCGCAAGCTCGCCGCCGCCGGCGCCGGGGAGGTCATCCACACCGTGCGCGGGGTGGGCTACACGGTGCGGCGGTCGTGAGCCTCGGGACCCGGCTGGCGCTGGCGTTCGCGCTGGTCGCGGCGGTCGTCGCCGGGACGGTCGGGGTGCTGAGCTACCACTCGGCGTCCGAGCGGATCTCCGGCGAGATCGACCGCTCCCTGCAGGCCGCGACGACCGCGCTGGCGGGCGGCCAGACCGCCGTGCTCGGCGCCCCGGTCGCGGCCCTCCCCGACGGCGACGGGCGCGGCGGCGGCATCGACCCGGGCCGGACCGTCGGCGCGGAGGGCCCGGCGGTGGGGCAGGGCGGCGGCCGCTGGGACGATCCGCAGCAGCTCACCGCCCAGCGGGTCGCCGCGGACGGCACCGTCACCCGCGTCGGCGGCCGGGACGTGGCGCTGCCGGTGACCGGCACCGACCGGGCGCTCGCGGCGCAGGCCCGCGGGGGCGCCTCGGCGGGCACCGAGACCCGCGTCGGCGACCAGGCCTACCGGGTCCTCACCACCGCGGTGGGCGGGGCGGCGCTACAGGTCGGCATCGACGTCGACCGGTCCAGCCGGGTGCTCGCCGGGACCGCCGTGGAGATCGCGGTGGCCGCCGTCGTCGTCACGCTGGTCGCGGCCGTCCTGGGCTGGCTGCTGGCCCGCCGGATCACCCGGCGGCTGGTCCGGCTGACCGCGCTCACCGAGGAGGTCGCGGCGTCCGGGCTGGGCGAGCGGACCGCCCCGGTGGAGGGCCGCGACGAGGTCGCCCGGCTGTCGGCGTCGGTGAACACGATGCTGCGCCGCCTCGCCGAGGCCCGTGACTCCCAGGAACGGCTCGTCCAGGACGCCGCGCACGAGCTGCGCACCCCGCTGACCAGCCTGCGCACCAACGCGAGCGTGCTGCGCCGGATCGACCGGCTCTCCCCGGAGTCGCGCGAACGCCTCGTCGCCGACGTCGACGGCGAGACCCGCGAGCTGGCCCGGCTCGTCGAGGAGCTGGTCGAGCTGGCACTGGCCCGCCGCACCGACGAGCCCGAGACCGGCGTCGACCTGCTGGTGGTCGCCACCGCCGCCGCGGAACGCACCCGGCGGCGCACCGGACGGACGATCACCGTCGACGGCGCGCCCAGCCCGGTGCGGGGCCGGGTGAGCGGGCTGGAGCGCGCCGTGGGCAACCTGCTGGAGAACGCGGCCAAGTTCGACGCCGACCCCGCCCACGTCGTCGAGGTCGTGGTGCGGCGCGGCACCGTGTCGGTCGCCGACCGCGGACCCGGCCTCCACGACGGCGCCGACGGGTACGAGACCGAGCGGATCTTCGACCGCTTCCACCGCTCCGACGCCGCCCGTGCGCTGCCCGGCTCCGGGCTCGGCCTGTCCATCGTGCGTGACGTGGCGCTCGCCCACGACGGCACCGTCTTCGCCGGGAACCGGCCCGGCGGGGGCGCCGCGATCGGGTTCTCCGTCGGCGCCGGGCGGCTCTTACCGGATTCCGACCACGGTCACGCCGGCGCTTCACCGGGCCCCGCGAGCCTCGGAGGTACCTGACCACCTCCGCCCCACGGGGAGCCCATGTCCACCCTCACCCTCCGGCCCGCCCCCGCACCGGCCGGCCCGCGCGCCGTCCCCGCGACCGGTGCGCACGCCCGGCTCGACTCCCGGATCCGCTTCGGCGCCGGGATCGCGCTCTGGGCCGCGCTGCTGCTCGTCACCGGGTGGTGGGCGTCCGGCGGCGGCATCCGCGACCTCGGCGGCTGGGAGTCCGGCCTGACCTCGGCCGGGCGGCTCACCGGCCTGCTCGCCTCCGTGCTGCTGCTCGTGCAGGTCCTGCTCATGGCCCGGGTGCCGCTGCTCGAGCGGGCCTTCGGCCAGGACGGCCTGGCCGCGCTGCACCGCACCGTCGGGTTCACCTCGTTCACCGGCATGCTCGCCCACGTCGGGCTGATCACCTGGGGCTACGCGGCGGGAGAGCTGTCCGCCGCCCCCGGCGAGCTGTGGGACATGACCTGGACCATGCCCGGGATGCTGCCGGCCGCCGCCGGCACGGCCTGCCTGGTGCTCGTCGTCGCGACCAGCGTGCGGGCGGCCCGGGCACGGCTGCGCTACGAGTCCTGGCACCTGCTGCACCTCTACGCCTACCTCGGCGTCGGGCTCGCCCTGCCGCACCAGCTGTGGACCGGGCAGGAGTTCACCGGGTCGGCGGCGCGGACGGTGTTCTGGTGGGGCCTGTGGACCGCGGCGCTGCTCGCCGTGCTCGTGTGGCGGGTCGCGCTGCCGCTGGCCCGCTCGGTGCGCCACCGGCTCGTCGTCACCGCGGTCGTGCCCGAGGGCGACGGCAGCGTGTCGGTGCACCTGGCCGGCCGGCGCCTCGCCGCACTCGGTGCGCGCGCCGGACAGTTCCTGACCTGGCGTTTCCTGTCCGGCACCGGCTGGACCCGCGGGCACCCGTACTCGCTGTCGGCGATGCCCGACGGCCGCTCGCTGCGGATCACCGTGAAGGACCTCGGCGACGGCAGCGCCGCCGTCGCCCGGCTGCGGCCCGGCACCCGGGTGCTCGTCGAGGGCCCGTTCGGCCGGCTGACCGCCCGCGCCCGCACCGCCCCGGACGTGCTGCTGATCGGCGCCGGGGTCGGCATCACCCCGCTGCGGGCGCTGGCCGAGGAGTTCTGCGCCGGGCCCGGCCGGGTCACCCTGGTGCACCGCTACGCCGGCACCCCGCTGTTCGCCCGGGAGCTGACCGCGCTCGCGCACGCACACGGCTGCGAGCTGGTCCCGGTCCCCGGGCGCCGCCGCGGTGACGGCTCCTGGCTGGGCCACGGCGTCGGCCCGGTCGACGACCTGACCGCCCTGCGCACCTGGGTCCCCGACCTCGCCCGCCGCGACGTCTACGTCTGCGGCCCCGAGGCCTGGACCGGCCTGGTCCTGCGCACCCTCACCGCGGCCGGCGTCCCCGCCGACCGCGTCCACGTCGAACACTTCGGATGGTGAGCCCCGTGCGTCGCATCGTCGTCGCCGTCATGGCCACGCTCAGCGCGGTCACCCTGCTGTTCGGGTACCGCACCTCGACCTCGGGGCCGGACACCACCGCGGCCGCCGCGTCCACCGCGCGGAGCCCGGGCACGACCTCCACCACCGGCGGCACCACCGGCGGCACGGCCGCCGCGTCCGGTACCGGCGCCACGACCGTCACGGGTGACGCCGCGCAGACCCGCTACGGCCCCGTGCAGGTGCAGGTCTCGGTCTCCGGCGGGCGGATCACCGCGGTCGACGTCGTGCAGTACCCGGACACCAGCGGCAAGGACCAGCGGATCAACTCCCAGGCGATCCCGCAGCTCGTCGACGAGACGATCAGCGCCCAGAGCTCCCGGATCGACATGGTCAGCGGCGCGACGTACACCAGCGAGGGCTACGTCACCTCGCTGCAGAGCGCGCTGGACCGGGCGGGACTGCCGTCGTGAGCGCACCGGTCCTCGACGGCGCGGGCGCGGCGGCGACCGCCCCGGCCCGGTTCGTCGCCCACGTCATGGGCACGGCGGTCTCGCTGGCCCTGCGCGGCCGTCACACCGGGGACGGCGCCGCCCGCGACGCGTGGGCGGCCGTCGTCGCGGACCTGCGGCGCGCCGACGCGCTGTTCAGCCCGTGGCGGGCGAACTCGCTGGTCTCACGGATCGGGCGCGGCGAGCTGGCCCCGGCCGACGCCGGCCCCGAGATGGCCGAGGTCCTGGCGATCGGGGCGGCCGCGGCCCGCGGGTCCGGCGGCGCGTTCACCCTCCACCCGCGCGGCCGGTTCGACCCGTGCGGCGTGGTGAAGGGGTGGGCGGTGGAACGGGCCTGCACGCACCTGCGCGCCCTCGACGACACCGGCTGGTGCCTGGCCGCGGGCGGGGACCTGCAGGCCCGCGCCGCCGACGACGGTGAGCCCTGGCGGATCGGGATCGAGGACCCGGCCGCCACCGGGCGGATCGTCGCCACCGTGCCGGTCGTCGACGGCGCCGTCGCCACCTCGGGCAGCGCGCACCGCGGTGCGCACGTCGTCGACGGGCGCACCGGTGCCACCCCGTCGGGGATCGCGCAGGTGAGCGTGCTGGACGCCTCGCTGACCCGCGCCGACGTCGACGCCACCGCGGCCTTCGCGCTCGGCGAGGACGGCGTGGAGTGGCTCGCGCACCGCGCCGGCCGGACCGCGCTCGTCGTCCGGTCGGACGGCGCCGCGCTCACGGTCCGCGGGCCGGATCCCGCGGACGGGTGACACGCTCACCGGCCCGTTGCGACCGGTGGTCGTATTCACGGCCCGAGCGGGTATTCAGGCCCTGCCGTCCCCGGCCGACGGTGGGATCATCGTCTCGGGGCGGCGTCGCCCGGGTGGCCCGGTCGCGGCCCGGCCCGGACGCGGCGGACCGCCCGGACCACCCCGGCGGCGCCGTCACACCCCGTGACCGCGCGGTTCGCGGCCGCGACGGTGGCGGGGCGCCCGACGGTGGCACCGGTCCACCGGGCACGATGCGGTGAAGAACCTGATGGGAGGCGTTCGTGTTCGGACTGGCGGACACCGTGGCCGCGTTGCTGGCCGCGATCCCTGCTGCGCCCGTCCGGTCGCTCGTCGTGATCGGCGTGGGCGCCTTCCTGGAGGGCCCGGTCGTCACCGTCGCCGCCGCCGCGCTGGCCGGGGCCGGGCAGCTGCCCTGGTGGGGTGTCTGGCTCGCGGCCCTGGTGGCCGACGTCATCGGCGACACCCTGCTCTACGCGCTCGGCCGCAACGGCGACCGGCCCGCCGTCGCCCGGGTGCTGCGCCGGCTCGGGCTGACCGACGAGCGCCGCGAGGTCCTGACCCGCGAGGTCCACACCCACCTGCCGCGGATCGTCATCGGCGCCAAGCTCGTCGACATCGGAGCGATCCCGGCCTACCTCGCCGCCGGCCTGTCCAAGGTCGGCTACCGGCGCTTCCTCGCCTGGATCGTCCCGGCCACCGCCGTGCGTGCCGCGGTGCTGGTCGGCATCGGCTACGCCGCGGGCGACCGCCTCGCGAACGACCTCGAGTCGCGGCCGTGGCTGCTCGTCGTCGCCGGGCTCGCCGTCGGGCTGGGGCTGGTGCTCGGGCGCACCGCGATCGCGCGCGCCACCGGGTCGCGCCGCCGCGCCGACGCCCGCTCCTGACGAGGCCTCACCCCGGCCCCGACAGCAGGTCGCGCAGCGCCGCGGGCGCGTCGGACGGCCCCGCGAGGGGCGCCCAGCGCGCGCCCGCGCGGGCCGCGAGCGACGCGGCCTGCTCGTGGTCGGCCGCCGGCGCCAGCACCAGCAGCTCGGACAGGGCCCGGGCGGCCGGGACCGGGTCCTCGTCGTCGGTGGCGCGGCAGTCCGACAGCAGCACGACGACGCGCCGGTGCGCCCGGGTCCGCTCCAGCTGCGCCGACGCGGCGCGCAGCGCGGCCGCCAGCGCGGTCGTCCCGTGCCCGCGCAGGCCGAGGACCTGCTCCACGACCGCCGACGCCGGCCGGGCCGCGGTCATGTCCCGCAGCACCCGCACGTGCTCGGCGAACGACAGCACCGCGTGCTCCCCGGGCGCGCGGTGCGCGCAGGCCGCCGCGGTGAGCGCCGCCGTCGCGAGCCGCTCCCCGCCCATCGAGCCCGAGGCGTCCACCACCAGGCACAACGCGAGCGCGGGCCGCGTCCAGGACCGCGCGGTGAGCTCGTCGAGCCCGACCGGGCGCCCGGCGGCGCGGGCCTCGGCGACCGCGCCGAGCGACGCGTCGAGGTCGAGGTCGCCGCCCCGGTCGGCGGGTGCGGCGCGCAGCCGTCCCACCCCGGTGCGCAGCGACCGCCCGGACCGGCCCAGGTCGAGCACGACCCGCGCCGCGAGCCGCCGGGCCGCGTCCCGCAGCGCCGCGTCGGTGGCCCGTCCCATGTCGACGAGCAGGGTCAGCGTCCCGTCCGGGTCGCGGGCGAGCGCGGCGTCGAACGCGTCGGGGTCGAGCACCCCGACCTCCGGGGAGATCTCGGCGAACCCCGGGTTCGCGGCCAGCGAGCCGCGCGAGACCGTCCGGTCCTCCGGGCGCGCCTTCGGCCGCGACGGGCGCCGGGAGAACCCGGGTGGCTGCGCCCCGCCCCCTCCGGGCGGGTTCAGGCTCCCCCCGGCGCATCACCGCCGTCGACGGTGTCGGCGTCGTCGCGGGGGCGCTCGCCGAACTCGGCGCGGTAGAGCTCGCGGACCACGTCCTCGGCGGTGCGGGCGGCGGAGTCGGCGAGCCGGATCCGGCCGGACAGCGCGACCAGGGCGGCGTCCAGGCCGGTGACCCAGTCGGTGACGTCGCGCCCACGGCGTGCGGCCAGCGCCGCGGTGATCCGCACCAGGTCGATCGCGCCGCGCACCGACGACCCGACCGCGACGTCGGGGTGCTCGCGGGTGCGGCGCACCAGCGCCACCACCCGGGCCCGCCACCGCTCGTCGACCGCGGGGCCGCGCAGCGCGACGACGGCGGTCTCGTCCTGCGCGGTCTGGTAGCCCATCGCGATCCGGCAGACCCGGTCGTAGACGGCGGAGGAGATGCGGGCGGTGCCGACCGCGTCGAACGGGTTCATGGCCGCGACCAGCCGGAACCCGGAGGCGGCGACGATCCGGCCGAGCCGCGGCACGTGCAGCTCGCCCTCGCTCATCACCGTGATGAGCACGTTGAGGGTCTCCTCCGGGATCCGGTTGATCTCCTCGACGTAGAGCAGGGCGCCCAGGCGCAGCGCCTCGGCCAGCGGGCCGTCGACGAAGGTCTCCGGGCCGTAGCCGCGGTCGAGGACCTGGGCGGGGTCGAAGGTGCCGACCAGGCGCGCCGGGGTCAGCTCGGCGTTGCCCTCGACGAACACGAACGGCAGGTCGGCCTCGCCGGCCACCTCCCGCAGCAGGGTCGTCTTGCCCGTGCCGGGCGGCCCCTCGAGGACGACGTGCGCCCCCGCCTCCAGTGCTGCGACCAGCAGCTCGACCTCCCGGGAGCGACCGACGACGGGGACCGTCGCGGGACCTGCCGGGGTGACGACGTCGACACCCATGATCGGACCGTACCCGGGCGGGGGCAGGATGAGCAGACATGAGCCCACGGGTGCACGCCTTCACCGACGACGCACTGGGCGACGACGACGCCGTCGGCCTGGCCGAGCGGCTGCGGCGTCGCGAGGTCTCCCCCGCCGAGCTGCGCGCCGCCGTCGCCGCGCGGGCGGCCGCGGTGGACCCGCGGCTGCACGGGCTGGTCGCCGAGCACACCGCCGAGCCCGTCACCGGCGAGCCGGACGGGCCGCTGGCCGGGGTGCCGACGCTGGTGAAGGACAACACCGAGGTCCGCGGCCGTCCCGCCGGGCACGGCACCGCCGCGTTCACCCCCGCCCCCGCGCGCGAGCACGCCGAGGTGGTCCGCCAGCTGCTCGCGGCCGGGCTCGACCTGGTCGGGTCCACCCGGATGCCCGAGTACGGCCTCAACGCCTCCACCGAGTTCGCCGCCGCCGAGCCGACCCGCAACCCGTGGGACACCCGCTTCTCCGCCGGGGCGTCGTCGGGCGGGGCGGCCGCGCTGGTGGCCGCCGGGGTCGTCCCCCTCGCCCACGCCAACGACGGCGGCGGCTCCATCCGCATCCCCGCGGCGGCCTGCGGGCTGGTCGGTCTCAAGCCCTCGCGCGGCCGGCTCGCCCCGAACGCCAACGGCGCCCGGATGCCGATCGACCTGGTCACCGACGGCGTCGTGTCCCGGTCGGTGCGCGACACCGCGGCCGTGCTGGCCGCCGCCGACCGCGCCCGGCGCAACCCCGCGCTGCCCCCGCTGGGGCTCGTCGAGGGCCCCGCCCGGCGACGGCTGCGCATCGGCCTGGTCCTGGACTCCCCCACCGGTGCCGCCGTCGACGCCGACACCCGCGAGACCGTCACCGCGGTCGCCGAGCTGCTCGCCAAGCAGGGCCACGAGATCTCCGAGGCCGGCGCCGGGGTCGGCACCCGCTTCGTCGACGACTTCCTCGACTACTGGGGGCTGCTGGCGTTCTCCGTGGTCACCGGCGGGCGGCTGCTGCACGGGCGCACCTTCGACCCGCACCTGCTCGACCCGCTCACCCACGGCCTCGCCGACCACTACCGCAGGGCGATGGCCCGCACCCCGGTGTTCCTGCACCGGCTGCGCCGCGTCGCCGCCGCGCACGCCGAGCAGTTCACCCGGCACGACGTGCTGCTCTCCCCGGTGCTGGCGCACACCACCCCGGAGATCGGGTGGCTCGCGCCGACCCAGCCGTTCGAGCAGCTCACCGCCCGCCTGCTGGACTACGTCGCGTTCACCCCGCTCGCGAACGTCGCCGGCACCCCGGCGGTCGCGCTGCCCGCCGGGGCGACGGCCGGCGGGATCCCGGTCGGCGTGCACCTGGCCGGGACCCTCGGCGACGAGCGCACACTGCTGGAGCTGGCGTACGCGATCGAGGCCGACCGCCCGTGGCGGCGCATCCAGGACTGATCCCGCGGGCCGGTTCAGACGTTGCCGCGGCGCTCCTGCTCGCGCTCGATCGCCTCGAACAGGGCCTTGAAGTTGCCCTTGCCGAAGCCGAGCGAGCCGTGGCGCTCGATGAACTCGAAGAACACCGTCGGCCGGTCCCCGAACGGCTTGGTGAAGATCTGCAGCAGGTAGCCGTCCTCGTCGCGGTCGACGAGGATCCCGCGCGACTGCAGCTCGGAGATCGGCACCCGGACCTGCCCGATCCGGGCCCGCAGCTCGGGGTCCTCGTAGTACGCGGCCGGGGTGTCGAGGAACTCCACGCCGCGGGAGCGCAGCACGTCGACGGTGGTGAGGATGTCGTTCGTCGCCAGCGCGAGGTGCTGCACGCCGGGGCCGCGGTGGAAGTCGAGGAACTCGTCGATCTGGGAGCGGCGCGCGCCCGGGCTGGGCTCGTTGAGCGGGAACTTCACCCGGTGGTTGCCCGAGGCGACGACCTTGCTCATCAGCGCCGAGTAGTCGGTGGCGATGTCGTCGCCGATGAACTCGGCCATGTTCGTGAAGCCCATGATCCGGTGGTAGAAGTCCACCCAGGAGTCCATGCGGCCGTACTCGACGTTGCCGACGACGTGGTCGAGCGCCTGGAACAGCCGGCGCGGGGCGCCCTCGGGGCGGACGACGGTGGAGCTGCGGGCGACGTGGCCGGGCAGGTGGGGACCGGTGTAGCGGGACCGGTCGACCAGGGTGTGGCGGGTCTCGCCGTAGGTGGCGATCGCGGCCGTGCGCACGGTGCCGTGCTCGTCGGAGACGTCGTGCGGCTCGATCAGCACGGTCGCCCCCGCGGTGCGCGCGTGGGCGATGCAGCGGTCGACGTCGGGGACCTCCAGCGCGATGTCGGCGACGCCGTCGCCGTGCCGGCGGTGGTGGTCGGCCAGCGGGCTGTCCGGGTCGACGGCGCCGCGCACCTCGAACCGGATCGCGCCCGAGCGCAGCACGTAGGAGTGGTGGTCGCGGTTGCCGGTCTCCGGGCCGGAGTACGCGACGAGCTCCATGCCGTACACGGCCTGGAACAGCTGCGCGGTCTGCACGGCGTTGCCGACCACCCACACCACGGCGTCCCAGCCGGTCACCGGGAACGGGTCGGCGGAGTCGTCGTGCTCGACGAGGCCGACCAGGCGGCGCAGGGCGTCCGCGTCGAGGTCGGCGAGCTTCTCGGCGTCGGTGAGGATGTCCATCAGAGCGCTCCCTCCAGGGTGGCGGCCGCGCGCCGCTCGGCCGCGGCGACGGTGGTGATGCCGTGCGTGCGGGCGTCGTCGAAGATGCCGGCGAGGGTGTCGCGGATCGCCCGGGTGCGGTCGGCGACGGCGTCGGCGTCCCAGCCGAGCACCTCGCGCCCGACCAGGTGGATCGCGCCGCCGGAGTTGGCGACGAAGTCCGGGGCGTGCACGACGCCGCGCCGGCGCAGCACCTCGGCGGCGTACGGGTCGGCGAGCAGGTTGTTGGCCGCGCCGGCGAGCACCGCGCACGGCAGCGTGCCCGCGACCTCCGCGGTGACCAGACCACCGGTGGCGCACGGGACGAGCACGTCGCACTCGCGGGTGAGGACGGCGCCGGTGTCGATCACCTCGGCGCCCAGCTCCTCGGCGAGGGCGGCGCACCGGGCCGGGTCGACGTCGGTGACGATCAGCTTGGCGCCCGCCGCGGCGGCGAGCCGGGCGACGTCCGCGCCCACCGCGCCGAGGCCCTGGACGAGCACGCGCAGCCCGTCGACGCCGTCGAAGCCGGCCTCGGCGACGCCCGCCTCGACCGCCGCGAACACGCCGAGCGCCGTCATCGGGCCCGAGGAGCCGGGCCCGCCCGCGGCGGCCGAGCGGCCGAACACGTGCGGGGTGAGCGTGCGCAGCACGTCCATGTCGGCCGAGCAGGTGCCGACGTCCGGGCCGGTGGTGTAGTTCCCGCCGAGCAGGTTCAGGTTCGCGGCGTGCAGGCCCAGGATGCGGCGCCAGGTGGCGTCGTCGAGCTCGGCGCGCGGCGCGGGCAGCGCGATCACCGACTTGCCCCCGCCCATCGGCAGGCCGGCCGCGGCCATCTTCAGCGTCATCGCGCCGGCCAGGCGGCGGGCGTCGGCGACGGCGTCGTCGACCGACGGGTAGACCATCGCGCGGGTGCCGCCGGACGCCGGCCCGAGCCGGGTGGAGTGCACCCCGATCACGAACCACGCCCCGGTCTCCGGGTCGTGCCGCACCGAGGTCAGTTCGCCGTCCCACTCGGGCAGGGCCATGCCGCTCTCCCATCGCTCGTCGCTGCTGCACAACGAGGACACCCTTGACGCCTGCCACTGCGCAAGCGGCCCATCAGCGGGTGGGCCGGCTGTCGAGATCGGCCCGCCCCCGGGGTGTCTGTCCTGGACTCTGCGCCCAGGAGAGGGGCGTCACGCGTGGCGGGCGGCGCCGGCGTCCGTAGCCTGGAGCGATGACGACGGGCGACGCCGGGACCGGGACCGACCTGCGCGGCAGGCCGCGGCCGCCGGCGCACCCGCGGACCACGCCGCTCGACCCCGCCTCGCTCGACGCCGGGCGCGCCGCCCTGCACGCCCGGATCGCGACCGGCCCACGCCGCGCGCAGGCCCGGGTGCCGCTGGTCGACGAGGCCGACCGGCTGCTCGGCCCGTTCGCGACGATGCTGTTCTCCCCGCGGATCGGCGACGCCGTCCAGCAGGTCGGCGCGGCCCTGCGCGTCGACGACGACCTCCCGCCCCGGCTGCGCGAGCTCGCCGTGCTGGCCGTCGCCGTGCACCACGGGTCGGCGTTCGAGTGGTCCGCGCACGAGGGCCTCGCCCGGGAGACCGGGCTGTCGTCGGTGCAGCTGCAGGCCCTGCTCGACGGCGGCGTCCCCGAGGGCCTCGACGAGCCCGAGCGGGTCGCGATCGCCACCGTCCGCGCCCTGCTCACCCGGCACGACCTCGGCGACGGCGCCTACGCGACCGCGCTGCGCGCACTGGGCCGCGACACCCTGGCCGCGCTGGTGTGGCTGACCGGCTACTACTCCATGCTCGCGACGGCACTGGCGGTGTTCCGGCCGGAGTGATCGGGTACCCCGCAGGACACCCGCAGGACACGGAGGAGGTGGGGCGATGGACGTCGGGGAGTGCACGGACCTCGGGGTCGTGGCCGCCGCCATGCACACCTTCCCGCGCACCTGCGGGCCCGCGGCGACCGTCGCGCAGGCCCGGGCCGTGTTCACGCGGCCCAAGGTGCACGCCCTGCCGGTCGTCGACGCCGGGCGGCTGGTCGCGGTCGTGGACCGGGCCGACCTCGACGGTGCCGCCGACGACGACCCCGTCGCCCCGCTGGGCGCGCTCGCGGGGCGGGTCGTGCACGCCGGTGACGACCTCGCCCGGGCCCGGGCGGAGATGGCCGCGGCCGGGCGGCGCCGGCTCGCCGTCGTCGACGACGACGGGTTGCTGGTCGGGCTGCTGTGCCTCAAGCGGCACGGGCGCGGCTTCTGCTCCGACGACGGCATCCGCGCCCGCATCGCCGAGCGTGAGGCCGCCCACCACGGGGAACACGGCCCCGCCGCGACGCGCTGAGGCTCCCGTGAGTCCCGCCCCCGACGACACCGTCCTGCTCCCGGGCGGCGTCGCCATGCCCCGGCTCGGCTTCGGGGTGTCGGAGTCGCGCGACGCCCGCGCCGCCGTCACCGAGGCCCTGGCGCAGGGCTACCGCAGCATCGACACCGCCGCCGTCTACGACAACGAGACCGCGGTCGGCGCCGCGCTCGCCGCCTCCGGCCTGCCGCGCTCGGAGCTGTTCGTCACGACGAAGGTCTGGAACGTCGACCACGGCCGCACCCGTGCCCTCGACGCCGCCGCCCGCAGCCTGGACCGGCTCGGCCTCGACCACGTCGACCTGCTGCTGGTGCACTGGCCCAACGACGACCTCGGGCACTGCCTGTCCACCTGGGAGGCGATGGAGGAGCTGCTCGCCGACGGCCGCACCCGCGCGGTCGGCGTCTCGAACTTCCGGCCCTCGCACCTGCGCCGGCTCCGCTCGCTGGGCGGGCGGCTCCCGGCGCTCAACCAGGTCGAGCTGCACCCGCACCACCAGCAGCGCGCGCTGCGCGAGGTGCACGCCGCGCTGGGCATCGTGACCGGCGCGTGGAGCCCGCTGGGCCGCGGCGCGGTGCTCGGCGAGCCCGCGCTGGCCCGGGTCGCCGCGCGGCACGGTGTCACCCCCGCCCAGGTGGTGCTGCGCTGGCACCTGCAGCAGGGCACCGTCGCCGTGCCGAAGTCCGACGACCCGCGCCGGATCGCCGCCAACCGCGACCTCGCGTTCACGCTGGACCGCGACGACCTCGACGCCGTCGCCGCGCTCGACCGGCCGGCCGGCTCGGGGCGGATCGGCCCGGTGCCCGCTCGGGTGGACCGCATCGCCTCCTGACCGGGCACGACCTCGCGAGTGAGGTGCGTCACGATCGAGTGAGGACGGGCCGTCGGGCGTCGTCTCACGGGCACCGAACCCGAGGAGGTCGACATGTCGTTCACCGACAAGATCAAGAACAAGGCCGAGAACGCGCTGGGCGTCGCCAAGGAGAAGACCGGGCAGGCCACCGGCGACCGCGAGCTGCAGGCCGAGGGCAAGGCCGACCAGAGCAAGGCCTCCCTGAAGGACGCCGGGGAGAAGCTGAAGGACGCCGCGGCCAACGTCAAGGACGCCCTCGGCGGCTCGAAGAGCTGACCCGCGGCGGCGGTGGACCCCCGCGGCCGGGTCCACCGCCGCAGCCGGTGACGGTCCGTCCGGACGCGGGGAGCAGCCCCGCGCCCGGGCCATGATCGGGCCCACACCGGTGTGCGGGAGGTACGACGACGATGCGTGCCGCGGAGGCCTCGACACTGTCCGCCGGACAGCTCGGCCAGGTGTTCGCCGTACTGGAACGGGTGGACCGCGCACGCGACGTGGCCGCGTTCGCCGACGCCACCCTGGAGGCCCTGGGCTCGGTGCTCGGCTTCCGCAACACGACCTTCTTCGTCGGCCCCACCTACAGCGGGCTGTTCCACGACCCGGACCCGCTGCTGAACGGCTGCCAGCGCGCGCTCATCCGCGAGTACCGCGACCGCTGGGACCGCTACGACGTGTTCTCCCGGCCCCGGGAGGCGGCCGTGCTGCACCGCACGCACGCCGCCGCGATCGACGCCGGCGAGCCCGTGAGCACCGCCGACCGGCCCTACGTCGACTGGCTGGCCCGCAACGGCCTGGAGAACCTGGCCGCGGTGCGGGTCGGGCCGGGCGGCGTCGGCCGCACCGCCGCTGCCGCCGCGGCTCGCCCAGACCGCGGACCTGGTGCGGCGCGGCATGACCAACGCGATGATCGCCCGGACGATGGAGCTGTCCGAGGACACCGTGAAGAAGTACGTCAGCCGGCTGCTGGAGCGGACCGGCGCGCGCAGCCGGACCGAGCTGGCCCTGCTGCTGCGCGACCGCTGACCGGCCCGGCCCGGATCAGCCCAGGGCGGCGAACAGACCCGCGAGCTGCCCGGTGTCGACGTACTCCTCGATGCGCACGACCCGGCCGTCGTCGCCGGTGTGCACGGCGAGCACCGCGGGCGCCCGGAACGCGCCGCCGCCGGGCAGGGTCCCGCGCAGCGTGTACTGCGCGAACGACACCGGGCCTGCGTCGTGCGTCCGGACCTCGTACATGCCGAAGTCGGGCACGACCCGGCGGATGGCGCGCACCGCCTCGATCGTGTCCGGCACCGTCGGCGCCTCGGCCTCGTCGAACGAGTGCCAGGTGACGGCGCCGGGGGCGAACAGGCTCTCCCCCGGGTCGAGGGTCATCAGCGCGTCGACGACGCGGGCGGCCGCGGTCACCGGGTCCGCTCCTGCTCGTACTTCTCGGTCATGTGGGCGACGGCGTCGAGCTGTGCCTTCGAGTGGCCCTCGCGCACCTCGGACGCGCGCCGGGCGGCGTCGACGGTCGGCTGCGCCTGGCCCTGGAAGTGCGGGGCGACCTCGCGGGCGAACAGCTCGAACGAGCGCTTCGTCGCGGCCGGGTCGGCCCAGTCCTGGCCCATGAGCAGCAGGCTGCCGAAGCCACCGGACTGGTCGACGAGGCGCTGCACCTGCGCCCGGGCCTGGTCGGGGGTGCCGATGACGCCGATGCCCGCCTCGTCGATGAACTGGATCATCTCCTTGACGTTGTCGCCGGAGACCGCCATCTGCGGGAAGGCCGCGACCTTCTGGAAGTAGCCGAACCAGTGCTCGATGCCGTACTCGACCTCGCGGTAGGCCTGGTCGGCGGTCTCGGCGAGGTGGAACGGGCTGACCAGCCGCCAGCCGGCGCGGTCGACCTCGGCGCCGGCCGCGGCGGCGCGCTCCTCCATCACGTTCCAGTGGTGGGCCAGGGCGTCGAAGCCGTCGGCGGACAGCGTCGCGCCGATGCTGAGCAGCCCGAGCCCGTGCGTCCCGGCGAGGCGGGCCCCGGTCGGCGAGGCGACCGCGGCGACGGCGATGTCGAACAGCGGGTCGGAGTAGGGGGCCAGCTGCAGCCGGGCGTCGAACAGCGAGTGGGTCGGGGTCTCGGCGGTGACGCTCTCCCCGCGCAGCAGGCGCAGGATGATGTCGAGGTTGGTGCCGAGCAGCTCCCGGGTCCGGGTCGGGTCCAGCCCGATCATCGCCGAGTCGGTCGGCAGCGAGCCGGGCCCGACGCCGAGCATCGCCCGGCCGCGGGTCATGTGGTCGAGCTGCACCATGCGGTCGGCCACCCACAGCGGGTTGTGGTAGGCGATCGACGTGACGCCGGTGCCCAGCTTGATCTGCCGGGTCCGCTGCGCCGCCGCGGCGATCATCAGCTCCGGGGACGCGTAGATCTCGCTGCCGGCGGAGTGGTGCTCGCCGAACCAGGCCTCGTCGTAGCCGAGGCGGTCGAGGTGCTCGATCAGCTCGAGGTCCTGCTCGAACAGCAGGGTCGGGTTGAGACCCGGGGCGTGCACGGGGGCGAGGAAGATGCCGAACTTCAGCCTGGCCATCGGGGACCCTCTCGTCGGCGGCGCACCGTCGCGCCGCACCGTCGGTGACGTGGTGGCGATCACCGTGCTCCGCCCGGCGGCGCCGGTGCGAGTGCACGAAAGGGGACGCCCGGTCGCCCCCCTCCGGCACTGCCGGGACGCCCCGTCCCCGGCTAGCGTCGGGCGCATGTACTTCCGGATCACCCCCGGCGACGTCGAGCTCGTCGACCCGGGGGACGTGCGGGCCTTCCACGTCGTCGCCCCGGCGGACCTGGACGACGACGGGCTCGCCGACACCGTGCGGCGCACCGGGCTCGGCGAGGTCGACGACGGCCACGTCCTCGTGCGCGTCGACGCGCTCCGCCGGCTGGCCGCCGGCCGGGTCGGGCCCGGCTGGGAGGACGACCTCGCCGGGATGCTCGGGTACGCCCGCTCCCGGGGCTGGCTCTCCGACGACGGCGGCTCGGTGCGCGCGCACGTGGAGCGCGGCTGAGGCAGGTGCACCTTCGTGCACTGTCCGCCCGGGCGCCGCGGTCCTAGCGTCGGCGCCATGACGGACTTCACGGGCAAGGTCGCCCTGGTCACCGGGGCGGCATCGGGCATCGGCGCGGCGATCACGGCGCGCCTGCACGCGGCGGGCGCGAGCGTGCTGCTCGCCGACGTCGACGCCGAGCGGCTGCGCACGGCCGTCGCCGACGTGACCCGGGCGGGCGACGTCGAGGCCGCGTGCGCCGCCGCCGTCGAGGAGTTCGGCGGGCTGGACCTGGTGTTCAACGTCGCCGGGGCCGCGCGGCTGGGCACCGTCCTCGACGGCGGGGAGGACGACTGGCGGGCCACCGTCGACCTCGTCCTCGGCGGCACCTACCTCGGCATCCGGTACGGCGGCCGGGCGATCCGCGCGACCGGTCGCGGCGGCGCGATCGTCAACGTGTCCTCGCTCAACGCGCACGTCCCGCTCTACGGCGGCAGCTCCTACGCGGCGGGCAAGGCCGGGGTGGAGATGCTGACCAAGAACGCGGCGCTGGAGCTGGCCCGCCACGGCATCCGGGTCAACGCGGTGCTGCCCGGGCTCGTCCGCACCCCGTTGACCGCGGGCTGGTTCGACGGCGGCCCGATCGAGCGGGACTTCGCCGCCCGGATCCTCGCGGGCCGGCCCGCCGAGCCGGACGAGCTCGCCGGTCCCGCGGTGTTCCTCGCGGGCCCGGACGCCTCCTACGTCAACGGGACCAGCCTGGTCGTCGACGGCGGGTGGGAGATCACCAACTACCCGGACATCTCCGCGGCCGTGGAGGCGTGAGCGTCAGGGCAGCAGCGCGCGGACCCGTCCGGGGTCGGGGCCGCCGGGCTCGATGACGACGACGGCGTCGTCGAAGCCCGCGGCGGCGTAGCGGTGCAGGGTCTCGCCGAGGCGCCCGAGGTCGGCGCCCGCGGGCACCGGCAGCGCGTAGGCGACGGCGCGCCGCCCGCCCGCGGCGCGGTAGCGCCCGTACGCGGCGAGCATCTCCTCGGGCGTGGTGCGGTAGCCCGAGGCCAGCCAGCCGTCGAACGACCGCGCGGCCTTCTCGACGTTCGCGCCCCAGGAGCCGAGCATCAGCGGGGGCCGTGCGGCCGGCGGGTCCGCGAGCCGGGCGCGGTCGTCGCCGCCGTGTTCGAGCAGCTCACGGAGCCGGACCACGTTCTCGTCGAACGTCCGGAAACGGGTCCGGTGCTCACGGCCGAGTGCGGCGTAGTCGTCGCGGGTCGAGCCCGGGCTGATCCCGAGCGCGAGCCGGTCGCCGCACACGAGCTGCAGCGACAGCATCCGGTGCGCCAGCTCGGCCGGGTGGTGCAGCGGGACCTGCACGGTGCCGGTCGCCAGCTCCGGCCCCTCGGTGGCCCCGGCCGCGGCGGCGAGCGCGGCGAACGGGTCGGGCACCAGCCGTCCGCGGCCGATGATCTCCGGCGCCCACAGGCTCGCGAACCCGGCCCCGGCCAGGCGCCGGGCCCACTCGACCACCGGGTAGGGCGGCGCGTCGGACAGGTGGGCCAGCGTCGCGCCCAGGCGCACCGCTCAGGCCCGCCGGTCGGCGGCGAAGCGGGCGTACCAGTGCAGCGTGTCCGGGTCGTCGACCGAGGCGATGTTCGCGGCCTTCTCCAGCGGGCGGCCGGCCATCAGCTTCTTGACCGGGACCTCCATCCGCTTGCCGCTCAGGGTGTGCGGGACGGCGGGGGCCTCGACGATCTCGTCGGGGACGTGGCGCGGGGTGAGCCGGGACCGCAGCGTGGTGACGATCTTCTGCTTCAGCGCGTCGTCGACCGTGTGGCCCTCGGCGGGGACGACGAACAGGCCCAGCCAGTAGGCGTCGCCGGGCAGGTCGACGCCGACGACGAGGGCCTCGGCGACCTCGTCGAGGGTCTCCAGGACGTCGTAGAAGTCGCCGCTGCCCAGCCGCACGCCCTGCCGGTTGAGCGTGGAGTCCGAGCGGCCGTGGATGGAGACGCTGCCGTCGTCGTGCATCGTCACCCAGTCCCCGTGCCGCCAGACGCCGGGCCAGGTGTCGAAGTAGGAGTCGGTGTAGCGCTCGGCGTCCGGGTCGTTCCACAGCCGTACCGGCATCGACGGCATGGGCTGGGTGACGACCAGGTCCCCGACCTCCTCGACGACCGCGTGGCCGTCCTCGTCCCAGGCGGCGCAGTCGACGCCGGCCAGGCGGCCGCCGATCCGCCCCGCCCGCACCGGGGAGTACTCGTTGGCGCCGACGAAGCTGCCGGAGATGTCGGTGCCACCGCTGGTCGAGTCGATCCGCATGTCCGGGGAGACGTGCTCGTAGAGCCACTCGTACCCGGCGGGCGGCAGCGCCGAGCCCGAGACCATCACGTGCCGCAGCCGGGACAGGTCGTGGTCGGCGCGCGGGGAGACACCGGTGTTCGCCGTCGCGGTGACCACGGCGGCGCCCATCAGCACGACGTCGGCGCCGGTGCGAGCGGCGACCTCCCACACCGCGCCCGGCGGGTACCCGGGGCTGCCCTCGTAGAGCACGATCGACGCGCCCTGGGTGAGCGCGCCGAGCTGCATGTTCCACAGCGCCCAGCCGGTCGAGGTGAAGGTGAACATCCGCTCGCCCGCCCGCAGGCCGCAGTACAGGCCGGACCACTTCAGGCCCTCCAGCGTGATGCCGCCGTGGCCGTGCACGAGTCCCTTGGGGAGCCCGGTGGTGCCCGAGGTGAACAGCACCCACAGCGGGTGGGAGAACTCGACGGGGGTGAACTCCGGCTCGGCGTCGGTCGCGAGCAGCTCGTCCCAGCCGACGGTCCCCTCGGGGGCGGGCCGGTCGAACGCGTAGGGCACGTGCACGACGTGGCGCAGGGTCGGGAGCTCCGCCCGCAGCCGGTCGACGACGTCGGCGCGGTCGAGGACCTTGCCGTTCCAGTGGTAGCCGTCGGCGGCGATCAGCACCGTGGGTTCGAGCTGCGCGAGCCGGCCGATGGTGCCCTCGGCGCCGAAGTCCGGGGAGCAGCACGACCAGACGGCGCCGACCGCGGCCGCCGCGAGCAGGCCGATGACGGCGTGCTCGGTGTTGGGCAGGTACGCGCAGACCCGGTCGCCGGGGCGCACCCCGGCCCGGCGCAGCCAGCCGGCGGCCGCCGCGACCGCCCGGCGCAGGTCGCCGCGGGTGATCTCGCGGGCGGGCTCGCCGCCCTCGCGCACGCAGACCAGTGCGGGGTCGCCGTCGGCGCCGTGGCGCAGCGCGTGCTCGGCCCAGTTCAGCCGGGCCCCGGGGAACCAGCGGGTGAACGGCATCGGGTCCTCGGTGCGGACCCGCTCGCCGGGCGTCGTGAAGGCGACGCCGTAGTGGTCGACGAGCGAGAGCCAGAAGCGGTCGACGTCGGCGACCGACCACGCGTGCAGCGCCTCGTGGTCGTCGAAGGACCGGCCCTCGCGCTCGGCGAGCCAGTCGAGGTACTCCCGCAGCGCGGAGGCCGCGATGCGCTCCGCGGACGGGCTCCAGAGGATCTCGGACATCGCGCGGCCTCCCGGG